>CAYWRR010000080.1:3145-8804 GCA_964460425.1 uncultured Nitrososphaera sp. | reverse complement strand
ACTTTTATAAAGTCATCAAGAGTTGTTACATTATCTTTATAGTATTGTTAATGTCCTTCCTAAATTAGTAGTAGGTTATGAACCTTAGCGAAGCAGCTATGTTCCTGGCAATCGGCTTTGTCCCAACGCTGATTGCTTTAGAAATGGTATATAGAATGGGCAGAGCGATTGGGAAGCGGGGAGAAATTCCGTCACTAGCACAACATAATAAGCTGAAGATGCTTTTTGCATAAAAAATAAGAGAGTGGTACTCTCCTCTCTCGTAGCGCAACCTCTGATTGCTCTGTCTTCTCCTTTTTATCTACAGGCAGAAAGAGTAGAGCCTCTTTTGCAGAAGAGTATTACTACGGAATGGTGCCAATTACAAGAAAGGATTCATTAGCAATCCAGACATCGCAGATAGTCGTTCAAGTGCATATCAATATCTTATCAGAATAATGGAAAACGACTTATCCTCATATCGAAAAACGGTGTGACCTATTGTTTGTTAAGGCTAAAATCATTGTACAGAAATAGCCGAGTTCCCGATCATCTCAGTGTTGTTAATGAATTCAAATAGTAGAATAAATCTGAACAACAATACAACCAAAGCAACAGCTGCTATCCCTATGGCAGCGGCAATACCCACTGCAGCACTACTACTGTCAAGGCTATTCCCCATTGGCCGCTACAGGAACCAGTAATACCACAACAGTAGAACATGAGATGTGGGAGGAAGAGACAGAAATGCTACTACTACTGACAACACAGGACCAATAACGGGTGGTTCTGCAGGGGGCGGAGAAATAACAGCCACTTAATAGAAGCTCGACATTAACAACGACAGTTAAAGATACTTGAGATTTGTTCACGATCATAATCTTTTGCTCTATGTATACTATTTCTAAAATTAATATATTTTCTTCTGCACTTCCTGCCGGCCACACTTTTGAAGGTATACAAAACTTGTTCACAATTTCCTCTGTGCTAAAATGAGCGGCGTGAGTCAGACATATAATTGAGAAAGAGCTAAGGATCGTCAGTGAAATTGGTGCAGCCTATCTAGTATGACTTTAGCTACGGTGCAGGAATTCTTTAAAGCCTAATCTGTACCTATTATCTGTTCATGGAAGAGATAGACGAGAACTCTTCTCAACCACGAATGCAGTTCTCAGATACTTTAGAAAGCATAACGCGATTTCCACTAATACAGGCACTTGCGGGTCGAAGGTCACGAAGGTTTTGTCTGGGCGCAGAGATACCTGAAGGTCCCCTGGCTTTTAAATCCAACCAAAAACCTTTTCCGCTCACAGACCTTGAGCAGATGGTTGTACTAACTTCTATGGCGGGTTCAACTGGGTGGCATTACACCATCAGCTATAATGAAACTGTACGCTCACAGCTTCCCTCTTATAGTGCTGGACCTGCTGGAAGGACCTTTCCGTCTGCAGCTGGTTTTCATACCTCTGATCTTTTTTTTACAGACGATAACGGGACATACTACTTCTCTACCCGTGACTTCCACCCGCCCTCGGAGAATTACCGAGGTAAGCTAGAACAATTAGAAAACCATCTTGCAGAACATGGAAGAAGAATACGCAAGCTATCTGATAAGAGATTGCACATACCAAAAGAGACTCCATATATGGATCCGCACAATACATGGATTGCAAACCACGAAGGGTCCACGCTTATCCTTCCTGTGGTAGATTTGGCTCAGCATATGCTTGATGCAATCTGGTACTATGCACTAGATGGTAGGGTAATATATGACGATATAGCCAAAAAGCCAATTCCTGGAGTAGAAAAATTTCCAGATGTCGCAGCCGACCCGAACTCTGTAGTCCCCCTTTCATTCCTTGAGATGATGGCATTAGCTGAATGCTCAGCAGAGATTTCAATGTCCTGCTATGCAGGAACATTAGTGCTTCAGGCCATGGGACTTGGCGGCTGGGCGTTTGATGGAATGGACTGGATGGCCATACTTGGTGCAAGTGGAGACCCAAAAATGCCCGGGTTTGGGTTCCGATATGATACAAATGAACGATGGGCCCTGCCAAATATTACTGGTCTACCAGGATTATTTGAGGCATACTGCCCTCCACACTATCGCAATATGAGCGAGGCAGTTGAAGCTCTTGCAAAGCGAAAATACGGTACTGGAGGCGTGTACAACGAAGGAACACCTGGCGCCTGGAAAGATAGTGCCAAAGTAAGAAGAAGTGCTCACCAAGCATCACAACGTTTCAAAGAATGTGTGGCAATACAAGCTCAGTACATATATGATACTTACGGCAAATTTCCTGCAACTGCTCCAAGCATTTTTGCTTTCATGTATTTGCAAGCACATCACCTGGATCTGAGCTTTTACGACCATTATTTTAAATCAGGAGCATATCTACCTTCACATGGAGAACACATGAAAAATTGGCACTAACTGCATAAGGGAATAGGTGCATATGCGTTGTCTAATTGCCCTCCGGAAGGCAATGGTGGCTAATAATAATTAGGTCAGCATACAAAATCTCCACTATTATCTCACTCTCTAACGGAGAATTTTTTGAAAGGATGCCAAAGTCTGCAATGATAGTAGTAGCCCTTCCTACGCTGCTAGTACTACTACCACTTAAAGAAGAAGGCGGACTATCAGAACGTACAAAGTCAGTCATAGCTGGCATAGATTGGCTGGGCAGGCCCTTATGAATGGATTATATTAAAAAATGGAAAGGGTTGTTGTTGTGCCGCTGCATTTGTCCTGTAATGTCAGTTGCCCCTTCATATACGGGTGCAAGGCGCAGCAATAGTAGTAGTATCCTCCTGTGTCTGCATTTATTCTAATTTCTTCACCACTCTGTTCAGATCTGAAAATGCCTGTATCAAAGATCGCTCCTTTCAGTGCTTCTCCGGTGACAGGATTGCCAGAGGTTGCAGTATGGGAAAGAGAGTCGTAATTGATCCATGTTGAGTTGCCTCGCTTGACTTTAGCCGGTGGCGCATCTTAAAAGACCTTGTTGCTTGGATTTCCCGAGCTTTGGACCATGGATATTTCATGATTGCTAGTCATAGCCCCACTGCTATTGTTATCATCTATTGTTATCATTTGAGAGTTGGTGTTGTAGTATGGCACCACTACTAACAGTTGCAGTGGGCTACGCGAAGCTAGTAATATTATCATGTGTTATCAAATAGCCATTCTTATTAGTGCTTCCCTGAATTCCTGTTAGCTGTGCATCATGTAGTTGATCATCAATAGATTTTGTAGTTCTTTCTGTAGTTCTTATTGCCAGTCAAACACGTATGTACCTCTTATTTCATTGCTTGTGACAGTTCTTGATTAGTATTATCTTCATTAGAATTTCCTGTAACTACTACTGCCAGTATCTGACCCATATCGCCAAGCTCTTCTTGAAAGCGATGGCTATGGAATAGATAAGTTCCAGCATAGGTCCACTGTGCTTCAATTGTCGTAGCAGCTCCAGGTCCAACTGCAATTCTTGAACATCTATCGGCTTGTTTGAAAGCAGTCCAGAAGATATATCTTAGCAGTGATACTGTGAAGAAGATGTAAGTGATATGGTATAGTTGTGCCAACATTAATGACGTACAACCTTAGGAGCTCCCCATGATTATCTTCAATAAGATCATATTCATACGGGTCTAGATAACCATTTATTGGATAATATTGTGTTTCAAACTTCATAATATTGCCATCGTCAAATTCACTCATTACAATAACAAATTCCCTTGCAGAAGGCAGCAGATCATCTTTTGGATCAACTACCAATGCTTCTACGTTCCCATCCTAATGTGAAGTGATGTAGGATATATATGCCAATGATACATTAGAGCACCCACCGGAGCGGCAGTAATGTTGTACAGATACGTCTCATTTGGCGTAACTTGTGAATACACACCATCATTGGAGTCATCATGGTTTCCATGTAGGAGTATCATGTGAGGCACAGGCATCTTGTTTATGAATTTGACTGTAACGTTATCTACTTCCGCGAATCTTAAGGGAGGATCTGGTATTGTTCCATTAAATGTCCAAGTCTTAACAACTTTCCTGTAACGATTTCAAGTTCTGCTTCTTGTGCTATTAGTCTATATGCATATTCCTTCCTGCAGTTGTTGGTGAATTGCTGTTAGTGGGGCTAGTCGCGGCTTCTGCTTCTGATGATCGCTTTATCTCAGTATCGTTGTCTATCCTAGTAATGCTTGAAAATGGAATTAGAGTGCTTAGTACCGCCGGTGCCATAACAATACCGCAGAGTATTATGGTACGAGCTTTTTTACTCATACAAGTTGATGATTTGGTTGGCGATTTTCCATCGATGATGTAGCATCAAGACATTCAGTCAACTTCTGTGTATGCGGTGCATTGCAATGAAATACAATTACTTGAAACTATGATCCGTTAGGGAATTTCTGAGGATGTAAGCAATATTTCTGGATGCCCAACAAAACCAGGTACCAACATACCCGTTACCCTAGAGTATAAGGTTATGTGATATAATCTCAAAGAATGAATGTGCTAGGTTGCTTGGCTCTTGCAGTTCGGTCATAATGCTTTCAATGCTAAGAGTCCAGTCTCATATGGCGTGCATCATGCACTTCTTCATAGTATTTTAGTCGTAGGAATATTGTGCATGGCACTGCAAACATATACAATATATTGATGCCCTGTAGAAAATGCTGCCAGATGAGCATGAGGTATATTGAGTATCTATCTCGTAAAGCCATAGATGTCGCAGATAAGAGCCCAGTAATACTTGATGAATCGACAAACCTGGCTGAAGCTGCAAGGTTAATGAAAGAAAAGCAAATATCGAGCATTCTGGTAGGCCTAGATAGCCAACACGTCGTGGGAATAGTGACAGAAAGAGATATTCTCTACCGTGTAGTAGCAGAAAGCAGGGGCCCCTTCAAGACTACATTAAAGGAGGTAATGAGTTCGCCGCTCATAACAATCAATGAAGGAGCATCTGTCAGGGATGCTATAGCAGTGATGCGTAATAATTCCATAAGAAGAGTACCGATCTTAAAGCAAGGAGAGATCGTAGGCATATTGATTCTCAAGTCGATAATAGGAAATAACCGTAATGAGAGTGTTGAATTGGCAGAGGTGGAACTACCAAGCACTGTTGAAAGCAAGGTAATGTGTCCATACTGCCAGTCAAGGTTCTCCAACAAAGAGGAACTTTCAAATCACATAGATAGATTGCATCTAGGAAGTGGTCTTCTTGAAGGAGATCTGCGTCAGTGGTGAATATATTCAATCTAGTTATATTCTATCATAATTATATCTTTTCTGATAAAAATAGTGTGTAGGGTTAGCATTACTCTTGAAATACTTTTAAGACAGATCTTGCTAGACGGTGCCAGTGTCTGAGGATTATCAAGATGGTAAAAAAGAGAATAATAACACCTATCAGTCTAAGAAAAGTAGGAGCATAACATTCAGATTAGATTCAAAAGTAATAGATGAGCTTCAGACAGAGGCAAATAACAGAGAGGTTTCTCTTAATGTGCTTGTTAACCAAGTCCTGAAAAGATATACAGAATGGGATAGATATGAGAACAAGATAGGCATGATGCCCGTTCCAAGAATGATAATATCTAACCTGATAGACAAGGCCATATCTATTGCAGAGAACAGAGGCCTCAAAGATGTTGGCCT
>CAYWRR010000080.1:0-3135 GCA_964460425.1 uncultured Nitrososphaera sp. | reverse complement strand
AGCAGGCATCTGAGTTAGCCTTTACACTTATGAAGGATTCCGTACTGTTCATGAAGAAACAATACAACCTCTGGGTTGTACTATCAGTTCTTGAGGAATATATGAAGGTCTCAGGAATAAAGGCCGACCACAAGCTGGAAGGTTCTTCAAAACACGTCTTTATAATACAGCATGAGCTTGGTGAGAACTGGTCTCTATTTACAAAGGAGTTGCTTACACTCATTTTTGAGAAGCTAGCAAACGTGAAGGCTGAAATCAATATAACGGCGAACACGACAGTAGCTGAAGTCGTGTTAAGATGATAATGTTGATGATGGCATTTTGTGAATTGATATCAATATCGTTGTAGTGCATTGCACTGCATTCCTACTAGTTATGTAGTACATGTTCTCTGAACCAGAGTAATGAAGAAGGTCAGATATTGTATTTGAGGGCCAAAAGCAAAGGATCATCCCATCTAACAGAAAGAGAAAAGGAAATTGTTGCACACTTTTTTGGATGCATGGGTAGTAAGGATCTTGAAGGCATGCTTGAGCTTTTTGATTATGATGCGGTAGTGTATGAACCCTTTAGCAAAGAAAAGGGACTGTATGGAATTTCCGCGATAGAGCCATTTCTTAAGGTTGCAATGATGGCTAACAGCGAGCTGAGACGCACAGTCAAGATAGAAGAACTTGAGAATGCAGATAAGAAAACTAATAGTATTGTTGCACTGGTATCATTTGAAAGGGGAGAGAAGGTTAAGAGCAGATTTACATTTCAATTTACAGACTATGATAACAATAATAACGCAAACATCTACAATGAGAAAAAGATCAAATCTCTGTACATTGAATTCCTTTAGATCTATAATGAAGATTCGGGCTAATCGTGGGTCAGAGACAACATGAAGAAAATTGAAATTGTAGTGCCAGACAGGTTATTCAATGACGTGAACAGAATAATAAAGGACACGCATGGCGGTGGAATGACTTTCTTCAGGGTGGAAGGAAGAGGAAAAATAAAGCCAAAGCCTGTTGCCATTGGCAGAGGAACTAGACAATATACTCCTGAATTTATCCCTAGGATAAAAATGGAAGTGGTCGTAAAGGATGACCAAGTGGATGGTATTGTCAGTAAGGTAGTCGATGAACTTGCAAATCCTGCTATTGGTGGTAAGATCTTTGTATCAGATCTTGATACAGTTATTGATCTTGCCACAAAGGAGCGAGGAGAAAAGGCTCTACAATAGAGTATATGCATCAATATGCTTTTCTTGAAACCTATTGGTAGAGGTAGTAATTGCAACACAATGCAACACAATAGAATAAAATCCATGCGCACAAAAATAGACAAGGCTGAATCGTAAGCCAATAATTTATGAGAAACAGATCGGACTAACGTTTTGGAGTCGTACTAGAATCTTAATCTATTGTCTAAAAGCCGATTATAAGCTACATATCAACATCACCTTAAATTGTGCTACTGCTCATCGTGCTTCATTGATGAAAAACTGTTGGTACAATATCAATAACTTACAACCGAGAGCAGCCACCTATATTGGAGTACCCTTTTGTCAGAGAACAATAGAACTGACAAATTAATAAAATGACCTAACTAGAGTGTAGAATCTTATGACATCCAATTCTATTTGACATTGCTGCAGAGGCGACCTTAAATGCTCATTATGCACAGCGCGGATGAATTCTTCATTGATCTATTGCAGGAATTCTTGCAATCTTGATAGTTGTCGAAACTGTTGCAGCTTACCCCACAAAGTCATTCCTACCGCTAGCATTAGAGCAAAGCATAGGTCTTCTTTAAAGAATACAAGCAAATAGCCGAATTCATTATCACAGTCATGTCCCATCTGACCAAGAACCTTATAAAAGTTTGTTAAATCCTTCAAAAACAATAACAACACCCTCGTGTAATCACTTATTATTCTCTTCATGTATCGTCCATTTTCAGCTTATACTGTTCAAGTACCTTGTTCATCTTTTATTATAACTTGTGCTACTTTAGTTATGTCAGCGCAAAAAATACAACTCTTGCTCGAAAGCCGGAAATGGCAAATACAATAACAACTCCAGGAGCAACCAACATTAATACAAGCTTCCCAAGTGAAAGACCTACTATGCTAATGTTTTCACGGTATGATTAGTTCCTACAATTAATAACCTATAAAATATTATCCAAATTTAATCGCCTAATCTAGACTTGCTTACAGGATGACTCTGATCCAGAGGATTCAATTTAATCCGGGCTTGCTTCTAATCAAATACTGAAATAACGCATATACCCATCCCAACAAATATTTCATTCTTGGCTTAATCTGACAGAAGGCATTCTTTTAACTTATTGTTAGAACTATACATATCAGTCTAATCATGGCCTCCAATTTCAAATTAGCTTAAAGGCTTACTCATCGCCAAAGATGCCAACTAGCGCCTCTAATCAATAGTAATTTGAACGTAGTTTATCATTTACCGCCGCGCTGTCCACAAAGCAATGCACTGCAAACATAGTCCATAAATATGAGTCATATTGCAATCAGGCTATGAATCTTGTTTGCCCACAGGAAAATCCTATTACTGCAAGAACATGCCGTTGCAGGGAAAAAAATAGACAGAGAGTAACCTATGCATTCTCTGAGGAATTTCATAGTCTATGTATGGATAAGAAGTATATTATTGAGGCCGAGGTCGAAGCATGCGAAAGACTCTTGAAATATTCTATAAATATTTCTGAGAAGGCAGTAATTGAAAGGGAGATCTCTGAACTGAAAGCTGCTCTTGATTTGATGCCATAGGGTTAAAATGTGAAATTAGATATTGTCACAATGGTATGTCGTCATTCTGCTGTAATTCCAGCTTCTTTCTAGGCTGTAGAGTCAAAATCAGGGGAGGGGATTTCATAATTTGCCAATCCTGCTATATGTGCGCCTCATGCTTTAAAGTAGATCATAAGACTTTTCCAATATGCCCATGATGTGCTCATAAATTTATTGATTGTATTCCACTGTCAAGCTATTCTATGACGTATAACATTGAAAGAACCCTATTTGTATGACTGTAGTTTTACTACTTGTATTATACTTTGTTTCCTTGTTACTCATCTTTTAATGCAAGTTGAAGCACAATAATAAATCCTTCT
>CAYWRR010000079.1:0-8829 GCA_964460425.1 uncultured Nitrososphaera sp. | reverse complement strand
AAAAAGTTCGCAAGTATATTGAAAACGTACTTGACAGAAAGTTTGCTCTCCATAGTTCGCATTATATTAATCACACCAAACACAATCTAGAATATGGATATCAGGTTATGGGTCTAATTAAGAGCAGCAAGAGAGTACAAATGCAAAAATGAATAATAACAAAAGCTGAAGATAGGCGTCCATTGCATGATAATGAATAGTACAGGCTATAACCAAGAAACTATCAAATTGTTTATGTGAAGACCCCTACAGACAGTGGATTGAGATTAAGCCACTGCCTATGTCAGACAAGTATGACCGACACCCACAATGGAAGGAGATAATAAGATAACCTTGAAGTTAGTTGCCCCAAAGATAGATTGACCCCTGCTTTTGTGGCCTCTTGCTCAGTCAGTATTCCACTATCTCTAGAACAATCATAACCGGGTCAGATCAACCACAGCATAACAAAAGATTCTACTACTTCTTTTTGTAGGGGTGCAGTCAAGGGAAGAAGAATCCTATCTATGATTAGGTTAAGATAGATCACTTTGCCACATAAACAAAGATCCTTTAGTCTATATCCTATCTTATAGCTCTTATAGAAAAAACTGATATAAAAACACCATAAAATATTAGTACTATAACATTAATCATACTATGTCATCAAAAGAAGAGATAGAAACAAGATATGCCTTTGTAGAAACATTTCCATTTCTGATGTTATGATGAGCCTTGGCGGCCCTGTGGGCAGAGGGCTGCCTAGAGTGTTGACGTATAAGAAAGACACCTTCGATGAGCGAAAGGATTCTTCACAAGGTAAAAGATAATCTGAAGTCCTAATTTGTAAATATAGACGTTCACGTAAGCGATCTTTGTATTCTCGGAAGTACTTCAAAGGATCTCCGCCTACTATAGATGAATCATTCTTGCGTTCTGCACCGATACAATACAGTTAATGGCAAGCCACACTACATGGCGGATATACGGGATGAAAATGGCATCATACATTCTGGCCCAATGTTGTATTTGATACCAGAATAGCATTTCTTGTTATAATATGCGTTACGGGTGGGTAGACATATTTTATTTCTTATGCAACAAAACAGAATTGAGGAACACGAATAGTCATTACATTGTTGCCGCTATATAGTCGCATAACCTAGATATAACTTGTATTTTTATTCTTTGAGGAAAGCTCTCCACGTTCTGCCTGACACTCGAATAAGGTGTTGAGCCATTTTCCATGTCATGAGAACCATAAAACTTGAGCAGTAAGCGCCGCAAGTCATATTCCTAGACGAGTTTGGGAATCTATTTACCAACAATAATTACAAGTCATACTCACGTAACTTCTGATTCTGATTGCAATGGAAGGGTTCTATTTTGTCATCTTTCCTAAAAGAAGTAGAATGGGTATTGTAGCAGTAATAGTGCACGTAACGAATATCAGAACACTAATGATTTGATAACTGCTGCTAAATAGCTAGCTAATTAGATATGGGACGTTTGCAAGATATATGCAGTATATATCATTAGACTAATCAAGCAAGCAAAAAGCTGATAAGTTCATTACTTGATTCTAATTCAAGAACATTTATAGCTTCCCTCTTTGTGGAACTAGTTGGGATGGCGGAAGAAGTAAAGGAAAAAGAAGAGGCTAAAGCAACAACTCCTGAAGAAGCTGCCAAGAAAGCAGCAGACGTAATAATGAAGCAACTGGAGAAAGAAATTGGCGGTAAGCCTATTCCTGACGAATTGAGGGAGAAGCATCTTGGATACAAAAACATCAAACACGTGAGGACATTTATAGAACAAAGACGCGGGTACTACGCAAAGTTATTTCTGACACAATGCAAACGTGATCTGAAACTTGAGATGATGGAAAAGGGCATAATACCAAGACCATCAAAACTAGCATTAGGACAAAGAGAGGCAAAAAAAGCGGGAACAGTAGACTACTACAATATTGATGAATCGACCCTGACACACTTATCAAAGAACTAAAAGGAGTACCGCGAATACCGAATACCTAAAGCATAATTTAGAAAATACATAGGAATCAGCATTAGGGAGAAGAAATCTAACCTGCACTTCCAAGATTGTACTAAAAAGAAGCCATGACCAATCATAGTTTGCCGCCTGCATGTACTACGCTAACGACCCTAGTTCCTTGCAAGTTTGAATTATATCGCTGTTATAAAAAAGGCATAGTGTTTAAATAGTTTCAGCATGGATCGTTGGTTAAGTGAATTAGATGCCAGTAGCAATAATTCCTGATATTAGCGAACAACACTGCATCGGCTGTGCACTCTGTGTAGAGATTTGCACTTCCCTCGGTCCAGATGTGCTCAGAGTAAAACCAGTAGAAGGATGGAAGAGAGGTAAAGCTTTCGTGTTCTATCCTGAAAGATGCATCTCTGACGGAGCATGTATCGGAGTTTGCCCCACAAAGGCAATCTTCTGGATGAGGCCGATGGATTACACACCAGGACAGCCAATACCACTGAAGAAGTCAGGGCTGTTCGCAAAGGGCTGGGAAGAAGGTTAGTCCTTCGACAAACTTCTTTTTTTAATTTTTATTCTCTGCAATAAATTATTAATACCCGAGTTTCCTGGTCTATCATCCAATTGGTAGGCTGGGACGAGCAGATTAAGGGGCACCTCTTCTGGGTCTGGGGTGGAGAAGAAGGACTTTTCAAACGCGGCAAAGAGGGTATGCTAGTCGTCACTGACAGGCGTCTTGTCTTTATTATAAAGACAGACATGAGCTACAAAATGCATGAAACCTACTCCATTAGACAGTTAAAGCGTTTTGAAGCAGGCGAAAACATTTTTCGGCAGGCTGAAGGCTACAATCTAGAGCATCTCAAAAAAGACCTTGCCAAGAGCCCTGACAATGTCCAGATCCCGTTCGTCCAGATTCTGGATGTCAGCTCAGAAGAGAAAGACTGGGGGACACTTCTTAAGGTGAAGATGAACCTTGGCTACAAAGCAAAGGTTTTCAAGTTCTCGATAGTGAAGGGATGGGTAAAATATCCTGCAAAAGATCCACTTGAGTTTCAGCGAATTGATTGGACACCACTTATAAACTTGGTAAAAATGTCGACTTAAATTAACTACTATGCTTGCAAGCAGAACTTATATTATGATTAATAAAAAATACAAGAACTATATTTCTATTCTGTTAATGTGCATGAGGATATAATGTACTTGAAAAAGCCTCTTCATAAGAAGTTCAATTCGTCTGAAGTGTCAAAGTTGTTTACGGCTTGTACCGCAAGTATTGCCTTATGCTCTTTGTCAAGCAGGACCTCTGCAAGAGCAAGTCTGAGATTATCCCACAAGATCTCCTAAAGATAAAGGAAATAATACATAGCACAAGTACAATAACGATTGCAAAGTAATATAATTAGGTATCCTATGCCTACAGTTCACATATTGGTAAGAAAGCTATTCGTTGTAGGTGTCGGTCCTGGCTCGCCAAAGTATCTTACTGATGCGGCTAAAGAAGCTATTGTCAGGTCACATTACATCATAGGCTACAAGTATCCACTGTCGACGATCGAAAGCATTATTGACAAGAGCAGGCAGCAGGTATTTCAAGTCACAATGCAGACACAAGAAGGCGTCTATCAGGACATTTACACAGAAATGAAGGATGGCGAGTACTGCACTGTACCTTTTACAGGCGATGTCAATTTCTCCGAATCAGAGGTTATCGACAGGCTGCTAGAAATATTTGGGAGTGACAATGTTGAGGTGATTCCTGGTATCAGTTCCGTTCAAGTGGCCGCCGCCAGGGCCCACATCCCAACTGATAAGGCTTTCATTGTTACCTTCCATGTGACAGACGACATAGAGGCGAAAAAGCAGGAAATGCTACAGGCAGTTAGACAGGGCAGGAGCGTAATAGTACTACCTCGGCCTTGGCCAAGAGACAGATCAAAGCACTTTATGCAGTCTGAAATTGCAAAATTCCTGCGTACAAGTGGAATAGACACTACCAAGCTGAAGGTTTGGGTCTTTGAGCATCTGACGACTGAAAAGGAAACAATATTCAGAGGCGCAGCTATCGACCTTGAAGGAAAGGAGTTCAGTGATCTGTCTGCTATGGTAGTAGATCAGACAAAGAGGCAAACATATCTCAGTTTCTAGCCGGAGTTTAAATATTAAATTAGACTTAATTTTTGTGTATGTCCCAAATACAAAATAAGTCCGTTGGCATTATGCGGGATGATGACAAGGACTCAATCAGATATTGCGTTGAATGTGGCGCAAAGATCCCTAAGTCACAGAAGATCTGTCCTGCATGTGGTGAAAGCCAATAATTAACGCCTCTTCTTTATCTCCTCTTTTTTGTTATAAAATCTCAAAACCTTGGTTTAGATTATTTTAGTGAGCATCCTCTGCCGCAGAGATGTTCTACATATGCTTCGGGCATATCATTTATTCCAACAACTATGTGATGGTGGCACTTTTAGTGGTCCAAAGTCAGCAAGACTAGATCTCACTTCACTGGCACTCACGAAGAAGAAGAAGTACTATTAGAAGGTCAATCTATGCAAGAGTAGTAGGCTGTAGGTCACACAATAGGTGGAATTGTAACAAAATATTTGCTTAGCCGCTACGTCTTATTGAAAGTATAGCATAATGGGGTACAACATACTGCCTAGAAGAATCCTCATGATTCCACAACCGGATCTATGGTAGCAATACTCGCCTCAAGACCGTCCAGTTGCTCTATTATCTGCCACTCTATTACTGCAGCCACAAACAACACTCCTGTGGCAATGCCCAGTTCTATCAAAGTTGGAATAGCGTATTTACTCCAAGGCATTCTCTTAAGAAGGTAGTAGATTAGCATCGCACTCCTTGATATGGCAAGGCCATAGACTAACACTTCCATGATGCCAAAGGGTGTTCTCAGGATGACAAGGGGTGAAACCTCTCCTAGCATGGGTGACTGGTTTGCATATGCACTGAAAATTGAGCCCGTGGCAAAACCAGAGAATGCTCCAAATGCTGAGCCTACCGCAGGTACAAACATTATCAGGGTGATTCGGATGTTGTTCAGAAAGATACCGTTCTGGTCGATCCCCTCTATCTGCTTCGAGAACTCACGCGTCAACATCTGAGCTTCCTCCTCGCTCATGGGCACCGCCGCTCCAATAGAATAGGCGATCAGAAATGCAGCTGCCCCAAACGCGAGGTAGATGAAGCGCCGCTTGTTGATCCCAATATGCAACAGAAATGGTTGAATGTGGCATTGTATAATTAGTTTTGTCATCCTCCTCCTCTCTTTCCGCCCAACTTTGTCTTTTTATGTGTGCTGAACATAACAATAGCAGTGAATCATTCCGCAACAACGACAACAACTGCAGGAAATACTCTCTTTCCGCAGTTCTTTGCAATTGGTAATGATCCTATGGACTTGGTGGTTCAGGACATTGCAGTAATCATGGTAGTCGCAGCGATAATGCTTGTGATCACGTTCAAGCTGAAGCGGCCTATGGTCATAGGTTATCTCATTGCCGGCATGATAATTGGACCCTATACTCCACCCTTCAGCCTTGTCAAGAGTCCCGAGACTCTGAATCTCTTTGCAGAGCTAGGCATAATCATGTTACTCTTTGTCACTGGTACTGAATTCCCTATAGCCAAACTTCGCTCGGTGGGCAGGATATCCATAGCTACTGCTCTTGCAGAAGTGTTAGGAACACTCTTGCTAGTATTCTTTATCGCCCAAAGCCTTGGGTTCCACTTTTATGATTCTCTCTTTCTTGCCTTGGCGTTATCAATTACTAGCACTGTTATCACGATCAGGATACTGGAAGATGTCGGCCTAATACGCGATAAGTCATCTACGCTCATTCTTGGGATGCTGATAGTCGAGGATATAATTGCTATCAGCGCTCTTGGCATCTTGCAATCCTTTGTTGCTATTGGTGGTAACATGTCTGTTATGAACATTGCCATAGTCCTTGGAATAGTGGGTGGCTTTATCGGTAGCGTAATCATAATAGGCAGCAAGTTTATCCCAAGGATCATAGATCGGGCCGGCAAGACAAACGATTATGCGCTGCTCCTTATAACGATCCTTAGCATCGCCTTTGGACTCTCATTCCTTGCGAACGGCCTTGGCATGTCTGTCGTGGTCGGTGCCTTTCTTGCAGGCGTACTTGTAGCCGAGAGTAGAAGTGCGGCAGTGGCAAGGATAATCACGATCCCTCTGCGGGATATGTTTGCAGCGCTATTCTTCGTATCAATAGGTGCGCTCATGAATGTGTCACTGATTCCTGCATTTACAATTCCTGCGATAATTCTCATACTGACCTCCTTTGCCTCAAAGCTCCTGATAGTCACTGGCATTTTGGTAAGGGCTCGCTATGACAGCACAACTGCGCTTAGGGCTGGCCTTGGAATGTCGGCCACTAAGGGAGAAATGTCATTGATTGTTGCCAAGGGCGGACAGGATGTAAACACCATTACTAATTCCATTTTGCCAATACTTGGTGTAGTCACTATTGTGACTACGTTTATAGGACCATTCATCATAA
Source organism: uncultured Nitrososphaera sp. (assembly GCA_964460425.1). Taxonomy (GTDB): domain Archaea; phylum Thermoproteota; class Nitrososphaeria; order Nitrososphaerales; family Nitrososphaeraceae; genus Nitrososphaera. The sequence continues at coordinate 2,290 of CAYWRR010000079.1, read as the reverse complement.
AGGTCGGAAGTCGATTCAAGCTGGCTGAGCCAACTGAAGCAGATGCAAAGAAAGAAAAAGAAAAAGAAGAAAGCTGATAATTGCAGAATTTTATCCGGCGATCAGCGCAACTGCAATTGATCCTACAAAGGTAGCAGACTAGCATGACTACAGTCCACCATTGTCCAGACAGTAGAGCCGGTGCCAGCATCTGGGTAGATTTTCTCGTTGCTCTTGAAAAAAGGAAAAGGAAAATATTGAGGCCTGCAACACAGCCAGTTGCAATATCGCTCAGCCATTTTTCAACATCCAGCTGCACAAGGTAATAACGAAAAAGACAATTCTTGAATCATAATATTGCATGTCGGTTTGGTGAGTTCCTGATAGGAATCTTAAGGAATATGCAATTACCTTCAACAAGCACTCAAAGCAACATTAGGACTTCCCCCCCCAGCATTTATTGAGAATGTATAACTAGGTTGGCCTGGAACGGATAAGTGCTGATGAGCAAGGCTTAGTTGATCTATGTATTTTATGTAATGGACAAGAGCGAGAAAAGGCCTTCAAAGCAATATATTTAGTATGTCATGCCTTGAATGAATGTCTTATGTCTCTCAACATTTTTATGATACTGAAGCTCATTTTCTCCTTTCGAAGTCAACGAATAACAACTTCTATTTAAATGTGAGTTCTTTTTTTCGATGTATCCACTCCCGAGCAGAGTATAAAGCCACAGCTGCAGGAAATTCTTATCTATCGACAACCGTTGGCTACTGAAGTTTTGTTTATCTGCTGTGTTTATGGTTCCGCAGCCTCTCTTCAGTTCTGCCCTGATCTGCAATGCAATCCCAAAATTTCTCGGATGCTTGACCTTACAAACAAATCCATGTGTCATCAGCACGAAATCACATCTTAACTATATTTCCATATGCCTTTGATTTCATATTGATCTATGTAGAGTCAGTATCATTTGACCGGGCTACTGTCACAATCTTTGACCACTTGTTTGGTAACTCTTCTATTATTTTCTTCACTCCAACACAGAGTATGAAACAAACCTATGAAGTAAAAATTATGGCAAAACCCGACTAACTTTCGAAGACATGTGGTTTCCCCTTCAAGACTACCTCCCAAGTTCCTAGCAGCCCTGTGGTTTGCCCTTGCCAAGGAGATGCGTTTGGACTATCCGCCGCCCAAAGGCAACGGAATACCTGTTGCCGCATCTGGCAGACACCATTTTCCGGGCACAAGAAGCCTTTACTTCTTGCGCAGATCTGAATGGTGCATCAGACTCCTGTTTCGGCTAGTCGGGTTTGTTTGTGTCTATAATATAGATAGATGAATTATTAAGTGCTGCGTCACTATATTCCGAATTCTAAGCATAGATCAAAAATGTAGAAACTGTATGTCTGATGAACAGATCACAATACTAGAGGAATTTCCATATGAAAAAGGTTTCTCCCTAGAGGTATATAGATCATAAGATCATTTTATTCAGTGTCTATATTTATTATTCTGTATGTCCTGCTCCCGCTTTGACCTCCAATCCCTCCCCCTCTCGCAATAGCTGTCCGCCAGGTACCACTTCAAATCAGGAACAGACTCGCCACAGTGTGAAGCGAAGCCTGTGTGTCCTCAACATACTATATCTAATTTAGTTATCTGGACCTGTTAAACAGAGTTTAAATTGACATGTGAGTCTGGCTACGTGCTTGATTCTAAGAAGAACAAATGCGTAAGGCTCCTCCTTTTATTGCATGATATCTTAGGAGAATTTTGCCAGCAGCCTCTTCAATTAGTAAGAGCCCAAAAACATGTTACCTGCTTCATAGACTATAGAAGCTATAGAACTCCTAGAGCTATAAGTTATAAAGAATCTACAAGGAAAGATATTATTAAGAAACAATATATATTCAAATTGTGGCAATAGAGGAGCTATCTACAATAGCCAAGCCTCACACATATCTATCAGATAGAAAACACGAATACCGGACTTGTTTTGTTTGTAAAGTAAGGAAAAGCATGGTATGCATTAAATGTGGTTCATGTTTGCTTTGCCATCCGACCGCAGAGGAAATTGAAACTAGGAGGCCTATTTCCTACATTGGCATGGCTATGTTGTTTGATATTGAGAGTCCAGCTGTGTCAGAAATAAAACGGTGAACTCGCTACTTTTGTATGTAAACCATATTATATTGAAAGCGGGTTTTGATCATTGATATAGAAAAGATTATAGAAGTACACTCCAATCAGCATCAGCAATTATGACTATAATAATTACATTGTCTTTACTCTTCTCTATGCGACTAAT
>CAYWRR010000078.1:0-8873 GCA_964460425.1 uncultured Nitrososphaera sp. | reverse complement strand
TATTATCATAAGGCGCAAGCGACAGATCGCTATGTTTTTTCACGACTTCAGGTAATGATTGTAGACAATCTGGGCAGCCCTCTAATGTGTCGAATGTATGCTCAAGTCTGTCAGAGACAGAACTCTGGTTGAAATTTATATAGTAGAGTTTCTCTACATTATAGCTACTACCACTATTCATTTAGAGTTCACTCCTTTGAGTAGCGGTAGCGTCCGAACGCTAAAACCGGGAGATCCGCCAAGATACGCCCGGTTTGGCGACTTACTTATTAAGTCAATCATTTTGTTTTACTTTCTGAGTTTAATGTATAATTCACTTAGCTCAAAAGGATTATCGTACCAAAAATAATGCTAGGACGACATCACAATAACATTAGACAAAACTCCGTCTGAGGGTTCACTCCTAATGCCCCACAATACAGCAGGTTAGAATATGTAAACTAGAAGTAGGGCTTCAGATGGATAAGGGTGCTAAGTTAGATGAAGTACAAAATTCACATCTCCCAACTGCATCCTTCTTTACCCTCTTACCACAGTTATTGCAAATCATGTGCCTAACTATCGGCCTAAAGAATTGCAAATCTGAGGCAGATTCTATCGCATTCTTTATTTCACCGTCCGTGGAAAGATCGTTTAAATCGAGATTTACAGCTAGACCTCCATTAACTAGTTTATCTATTGAATTGCATTTGTCAACTATCGAATGTGATTTATTATCATCGGAGGCAACCAGTTCTTTACCGTTGATAGTTAATCCCTGTGAGTAGGCAAGATCACCTTGCTGGGATGACATCAACGAGATCTTGCCGAACTTTTCAGAATCCAAACTTGCAAATCGTCTGGCGCTATCATCATATATCATGGCTATACCCACATGGTCCTCTCCCATTTGCCTTCCTTGGTCTGTTGCCACATCTACCGCAGTCTTTAACACTTTTTGCAGAACCTCCATTCCACTATTGTTAATATCATGTCCTAGAATGTCGTGTACTGATTCTCTAATTCCTGTAATGTTGATTATAATGTTACTTGTTCCAAGTTGTGTAAACTGTGTACTGCTCGAAAGCATTGGTAGCATACCCTTTCTAATGAGATCAGTAAGTGCTTTCTTTCTAATCGACATTGCGGATAATGAGGGTTTTATCATTAACGCCAGTCTTGCTCGGAAATAAGTTTCGTCCTTATTAGACTGGTATGCAAGTCTTGGAAGATTAATCGATAAGGATTGTAAGGTCGCTATCGTACCAGAGAATTTGTCACCTATTGATTTGTGAATACCAGTTAGACTTCTTGATCCATTCTTTACTAGTGATACGAGTCCACCGGTGCGTATTATGGATGAAACTTTCGCAGCATAGTCTCTGAGATCGTCTCTACCGCCAAAGTTTAGCGCTATCCCAATTCGGGGAACCGGGGTAAATTTGAGATAATTGTTGTAGCTATCCAGAATTGCGTTTATCAACTTAAAATTAGACCGATCCCCAATATCCAGAGGCAAAGTTGCTATAGGAAACCCAAACATAGCATTTGCTGAGTATGTTGGTGCTGTGGATGATTCCATTAGAGCTCTTGTAAGCAAGGCTACTACGTCTCTTGAATCAGCTATTCTATTTAGCAGAGGAACGATTCCATCGAGCACCACTTCTGTTGAAGACTCTCTACTCAACAAAGAAACTAAGATAGGAAGGGCTGTCGCAAATTTTTCGGTGTTATTTATAGATGGTTGCCGTGAAACACTCAAAAACTTACCCTTAAGATCTATGCCACTTTCAGCAATGTGGTCGAGATTCACAAATATGGTATCTGGGACTAACCCCCATATCCCGCTATTAGATAGGTTTATCTCGCCTGCCAAATGCATATCCGCGATATCTTTTGGTAAAGTATTGACTATTAGATACTCCGCAAGCATTGATTGAGCTGCTTTTGTGATCACACTATCAATCCCGTTCCCAACCTTATCTATATTATTCAACATCTCGAAAACGTCTGAAGTAGGCAATCCCAGTCTTGCTAGCTTATTCCTGTATTCCTCATGACCATGTTCAATCAGGACGGAATTCACCGTCTCCCTGATTAACGAGGAAGTAAGATATGCGGTCTGGAATTTGTATACCCTGTTCTCCACTTCTTCGGTGATCTTATTGGCCTGCTCAAGCGGCATGTTTGCTTCCCTCACAAGGGATTGTATTATCTTATGAGAATTAAACTCCTCTATGGACTGTCTGCTGGTCCTAACATACATCTTGCCGCTCTCAATTATAGATCTTTCTTCTATTTGTCTAGCCAAGCTTAGTACTAACTTGCCAAGGTTTGTTATTGTGTACCGTCGTTCTGCCTTGTTTAGGGCAACCAGAGATTGCCTGAGCAACTTCCTAAGATGGTAGGCAAACTTACCGGACTCCTTTTTTGACTTAAACCCTGCTAGGGATTTCAATTCTGAATACGTAAGTGGCCCTTTAGAATTTAGTATACGAAGAATATCTATTCTGTTTGGACTGGCCATAACAGAAAAAATCATTCTTACCCGTTTTGAAGCTGATTCTAAGATTCCGTCTCGCCTTGGCTCTGATTGAAATGAATAATCATGACTTAGCCGTTCCATCTTCTCTCGATATTCTACCTAAATGATTAAAACTACTTTGTAAAATATATTTTACTATTGATGTAATAGGACCTACTCAAGCGCGATCCGGTCCTATTAACTCTCTACCATTACTTTGTCATCTGGCACTGGTGCTTGGACTTTTCTGTCTACCCCAATTTCTTTGACATCATCCGGGATTTCGGGAAGCTTTATCTTTGCTTCATCTTCCAGCATTTCCTCGACTCCGTTGAGTATTGAAATGGCCTCCTCATCTATAGGAGTTGGAACTTTACCCATATCAAATTTGACGCTGGAGTTAACGAGAACATCTGAGGTTATAGAACTTACTTCTGATATTATCCCATTTGCGCTTGGTATGACGTTTGAAACGTCTCTCTGTATATCTTTAATCAGTTCGATGGTAGGGTTGATGGTCTCCATCACCATTGCAAATTCATTAACAGTACTAAAACGAATCACCACTACTTCAAGAGCTAGACTTATATGCTGTGTAGTGCGACGCACGCTGCGGATATTTGAAAGCTCATTTGCTAATGCTCTTGCACGCATGTTATTTCCACCTCTTATATTTAGCTCTATTTGATAACGAAAGTCTTTATCCATCGCAGCAAACTTCTTGTCCAGCATTCTCAACCTCGAAAGCTGACTATTCACAACGCTTGTAGCTCCTGCTATATCATTCTGAAAGTGCTGCCGCTGTTGATCCATTTTCCTTCTCCACTCTAAACATCTATCTGGAAATGTTAAGGTCCAATGTCAAACTAAGTGTGCCAAAAGCTACCACAGAGTTAAGCTCTGATTCCTCCTTACGCACCATACTGTCGGTATGCGGTAAATTATTCTAGAATGGATTTTCGTTTAATATTAACGCAAGAAGGGCCGCCCTTAATTCTCCCCCATAAGCAGCCTGTTTAAAATACACTGCATTTTTTGTAGAATCGACGTAATGCGATATTTCATCCGTTCTCGGCATGGGGTGCATAATGGTTACACCGGATTTAGCTCTTTCTAGGATAGACCTATCAATAATATAACTACCCCTAACTTTTTCATACTCCTGAATATCAGCAAAGCGTTCCTTTTGTATACGAGTAACATATATGATATCGAGTTTTGACAAAACATCTGAGTCAAGTTCACCATGTTGATAAATCTTCAACCTGTTGGATATGCCGCCGATAGATTCTTCCCTAATATGCAAAGAGGGTGGAGATATTAAGTGGACTGTCACGTTGTAGCTTGCTAAACCATATAATAAAGAATAAACTGTTCTACCATATTTTAAATCTCCTACTATAGCTATGTTCAGGCCATCGATTATCTTTTTTTCCTTAAGAATTGTATAAAGGTCAAGCATTGCCTGGGTGGGATGTTCTTCACTTCCGCTACCTGCGTTTATAATGGGCTTCTGTGCCAATTCGCCAGCAAACCTACTAGATCCATCTAGTGCATGCCTGAGAACAATTATATCAGAATATAGGTCCATTATTCTGATAGTATCCGCTAGGCTCTCGCCCTTTTCGATTGAAGATGACTTAGGATCAAATATTCCAATTGAACTTCCACCGAGCGATGCCATAGCAGCCTCAAAACTCATTCTCGTTCTAGTGCTGGGTTCGTAAAAGATATATCCAAGAATTTTTCCGTTTGCAAAGTTTTTTTTTTCATTTGGTCTAAGTGAACTTATCTTATCGGTTGCGGAAAAAATGTATTCAAGTTCTTGCCTTGAAAAATCTTTGATCGATATGATATCTCTGTCAAACAGGCGGTTGATTATGCATTAATCACCAAAGGACGATCTGCGAGGTGTAATATAAATTGGGGGTTGACCTGATTTCGCCTTTCAGATAATAATTATAGGTTATGTAAGAAAAACACAAGAACCAGACGGTAGTCATAGATAGGCTATATACTTAGTTGGCAGGACAAACCACGAGTCTTTGCAATCTTGTATTCTAGGCCAAACAAACTTACGGCGTGGGTTTCCATAAGTTCATATTCACAATCTAACAAAAAACTGTACTTGGCAATTTTTAGATATGATATGTATAAGAGTCCCAATATAGGTTTATTTGCAAAGGCTAATGATCGGTTTATGATAACACCGCTTGGTTTTGCAGAAACAAAAAAGAATCGACTAATGGAATATCTAGATGTTAGTGAACAGATTTCGTTATCAGTCTCTGGAACGAGACTTATTGGTGCAGTAACTGTTATAAATAACAGAGGAATTCTGGTTCCCTCAACTGCATCACAAGAGGAGGTCAAGATACTTAAAGGAGCTACGGGTCTTAATGTTGAACGCTTAAAAAGCAATTTCACTGCGATAGGAAACCTAATTGTAACTAATGATAACGGGGCTTTGGTATCTCCATTGTTTAGAGATGAATTACATCAACAAATTCGTGACGTATTAGGTGTACCAGTTCATACAATAACAGTTGTTGGAGGGTTTATTCAGACGGGATCTATGATTGTAGCGACGAACACAGGAGCTGCTGTTCATCCAAAAGCCACAGAAGAAGAGATTGAAGTGATTTCTGAAGCTCTACAAGTTCAAGCCGAACCTTTAACTATTAATGGAGGGGTTCCCTTTCTATCTTCAGGTATAATTGCAAATTCGAAATCCGTGATAGTCGGGAGTTTAACCAGCGGTCCTGAACTAATTATGCTTAGTAGAGCGTTCAGGATCTAGCTACGCAGCAAACCTCTCATTCCTGTCTAGGGTTAATAGGAATGAGCATCAATCTTGTGTTGTCTCAATCTAGGGAGATTGCCAAATAAGTTACTGCATTTTTCGCACTTCCAGCGATTTGCTCGTGCCTCCTCATAACTGAGGTAGATACCCTCTTTATGTTCGTATTTCTTTGTCTTGAAGTTGTAAGTGGGAGGGTCGTAGTTAACTTTATACTTTAATTTTGGGACCCCTTTCATTTCTACCCTTATGTTTATGGGGTATTTAATAATGAAGTTTTTGATACTTTCATTAATAGAATAATATGTTAACAATGATAGCAAGGATTAGCGTACGATAGTCGACCTATCTGGGGAGAATTCTGATAGCTTTTCCACTCTCAGCCTTCTGGAGGATCGGTCCCCGTATCAACAATCTTCTTGTACTCTCAGAATCCAGCATTTATCGGATCTTCCGGTTTCATAATTTCACGCAGAAGTGTAGTAGCATATGAACCTTTAGGGAGTTTAAAAGACAGAACAATTGACCCTCTGTGCGCAAAATCCCTGCAACATAGAGGGGCCTGTCTGAATCCACCTTTATCGCTCAGTTCCTGCATTTCCTTTATGTAAAAGTCTCTTGGAGTTACGTTTTCTTCATCCATTATTTTTTTTGTAATTAGTTCGAATCTACCTTTTCCAGTCTGAAAGGAATATCCTGCGAGTTGTAGCGCTGGGATCATTCTAACGTCAGGATCAGTACTATGATTAAACCTTCTTATCTTGCCAAAAGTCAGCGGACCTTCCACCTCAAAGCACAAATCATTATAACTGCACTTTAAAATATTTTCACCACTAACTATCGCATTACTCAAGCATCGGTTAAATATATAAGCTTGATAAGCGTGTACAAATAACCTCCTAATATCGATTGAAATTGACCGCAAGGCGGATATTGGTCCTTTTCCATTCACAAACGCATTCATCAACCTATATTCAATATCCATGCCTCTAGGTAGTTGCTTCAGAATGTTTCGATGGTTCCTTGGATCAAGGCTTTTCTGCCTTATTTCTTTACTCATTGCAGAATCATACTCTGTGGTGTATGACAACAGAAGTTCGGTTGCCTTGTTGAAATTTCTTTTTACAATTTCTCTTCCCACAAGATGAGTTACTAACCTTTCGCTTCCAAACCTTTGTAGTCCATAAAAATTGGCTACCTTTTCCACCTCTGTCTTGAAATCATACATCTCAGCATGTTTTGCATCATAAATAGTAATTAAGAAATCGTTCCCAAGAAGGGAGTCTCTACCCAAAGGTATTGAAGTAAATCCCTGCAGTTTGAGAGAAGCATGCTCTGTCTTGAATAGACGTCGTTTCGGTAGGTGGCGTACATGCGTTGAGCTAGCATATTGCTTTGTTATTGCTTTGGCGTCCTTCATACCAAATACCCTTAGCTTGAGCCCAAGATGATTCCTGACTTCAAGTAACGCATGATGGGAGTCAATTCCCTCTTTTTCTAATACGTAAAGTGGATATCTATGGAAAGGATCCTGAATAGGAGACAGGTCGGCAAGCATAGATCCATTTATTATTTCATGTACTCTAAAACCTTCGTTATTCTTTCTTATTGATCCGCCTGTTTCCTGAAAGCTAGTGCAATAACATTCTAGGCCAGCAAGTCGGTCTATTCGGGGTACCGATTTATGGACCATCAAAACCTGTGCTTAACATGACCAATAAAAGATTAACTTGACAACTTATCAATCAAGCAGACGAAATCGATGGTAATCGCTAAACCAAATACAACTCTCCTCTACTCTAGTAGTAGCCAGATTAGAGGGATAATGCATAAAGTAAGCTCTGAAAAAGTCTTTTGCAATATAATTGTAGCTATAGATGATTTAAAGTCGTCAACTGCTTCTACTTTAAAGCAATAAATCATGCCGCGAGAATTGCTCTAGATTATGATGCTAAATTAACAGTTCTTCAGGTCATCAGGGCAGTGCATAGCGCAAATCTCCCAAGCCATACTGTTGAGATGAGAAAAGTTGCAGAAGCTAATTTTGTTATAGAAAAAATACTTAACAATAACGACATCCCTAGGAGGTGTACGCTAAATATAAGAACCGAGATCATTTCCTCTCTAAGGATTGCTGAAGCTATTGTAAGTGGCAACTATAACAGGACAATTTAATCCCTCTAATAATGACACAAAATGTTCATCATCAAACACGCTATACCGGCCGATTCTCTTGCCTACTACTAGATGTTCGGGCTGGGAATTGTTATTCGTAACCTTAGTAGGGACTCATTTGAATAAGTCTTTATAATGATACCAAGATAGTGATGGACGAACCTAAATCTTATATTGTATTATCACAAAGTAATATTGTGCAACGCAGCGAGATCGTTGGTAAGGAAGCAGAACTCTATAATAAGCTTCAGAACGGCCGTATAAGATGTACAGCCTGTGCTAGGTTCTGCGAAATTCCTGACGGAAAAACAGGATTATGTGGGATTAGAGGAGTTATAAATAATAACTTATATTTATACGTCTATGGCAAGGTTATTGCAGGTCATATAGACCCCATAGAGAAGAAACCTGTGACCCACTACAGACCTGGCACAGCAATTTATTCTATAGCCACCACAGGCTGCAACTGGCTATGCAAGTATTGTCAGAATTACGATATCTCTCAAAGGCGTAAAGTGGAGGGCGTTGAAATGACACCTGCCGAAGTAATTCAGAATGTTCAACTATATGGTGCTCATGGGATTGCTTACACATATAACGAACCTTCCATTTTCATTGAATTTGCTAAAGACTGTGGTGTTGAGGCCCATAAGAGAGGAATCTTTAACATTTTTGTTTCTAATGGCTACGACACACCTGAATCAGTCAATATGATGAGCAGATTTCTTGATTGCATAACAGTAGACTTTAAGGGAAGTGGGAGGCAGGAGTTTGTGAGACAATACATCGGAATTCCAAGTGCGGAACCAGTTTTTCAGACTCTGATGGAGATTAAGAACAAGACAAAGATTCACACAGAAATCACTGATCTTATTGTCCCCGAGGTTGGAGATGACCTAGAATCTGCAAGAAGATTGTGCAAATTTGTCTATAGTGAGCTTGGTCCTGATACTCCGATTCATTTTTTGAGGTTCCATCCAGACTACAAGATGATGCAATTTGGTCTAACGCCAGTTAAGACTTTAGAGAAACATCATGCTATTGCCAAGGAGGAGGGTTTAAAGTATGCATATGTTGGAAATGTTCCAGGTCATCCATTAGAACATACCTACTGTCCGGAATGCAAGAATATTGCCATAGAACGCTATGGATATAGCATCGGATCTTGGAATCTAGACAATAATAACTGCTGTAAGGAGTGTGGCTATCCATTACCCATAATAGGTAAAGTAAATAGAACTAGAAAAAATTTGTTTCAGATCGTTCAGTGATATCCTAAGCAATGTAAAAATTAGACAGATGTCAGACATACTTTGACGGGCATACCGCTTACCACTGTCTGTCCCTCAATTGAAAAAAAATTTGTAATATTGTGTCACTATCGGCATCAAACCC
>CAYWRR010000077.1:0-8876 GCA_964460425.1 uncultured Nitrososphaera sp. | reverse complement strand
TTACTGGCATGCTAATCCAAAATTATACAAGGATGTAGATTTCATCAGGTCAAAAAATATAGTTACTCAAGAAGTATGGAATAAGGATGCTGAAGTTAGTAGATCCTTAGAATCACTAGGATATAGAGTACTAAGGTTTTGGGAAAGTGATATTATAAACAATACTGATGCTTGCATTATGAGTATTGTGGGTGTAATATGAGATGGGTAGCAACATTCGTAGGAGTAGAGGTTATAACTTTGAACATTCGTTAGTTGAACGATTTAACAGATGTCCTAAATATTTTGCCCGGCGATTGGGCGGCAGTAGTACAGGCCTTCCAGATATTGTGGCAGTTAACAACCATGCGGGCATCCTACTGACGATTGAAGCAAAATCAGGAACAAGTGATATTCTTTATGTGCCGCTGGATCAGATAGAGCGCTGCTTAATGGTTCGCAATATGTTTGGCATCTACCCAGAGAGACACATAATACTTGCATTCAAGTTTATGGGCAAAAAAAGGTTCAGGCGAAAGAACGAAACAGTGTACCAAAGTCGCAGATTGATAGAATATTACAAAGTTGCAGATATTGTAGTAGGTATGAAGGCTCTCCCAATAGTCAAGTGCACCTATGATGGCAAGACCTATGCCATATTCAGGAACAACAAGACTGTACCACTTTATCTGCCAGACTACAGTATGCCCTTCCATAAACTTGCACGTAGGATCGCCTTAATGGCCCCTCCCGCCGAAAGACTATTGCAGACTAAAGCAACAAACAAAAAACATCAAAAACATTAAGGATAACTTCTACAAGTTAGAAGAAAAGCTTCCTACCGCTCTCTCCATCTTCGCTTTTAGATGAAAAAAGAACTAATGAAGGAAAGTGTTGCTACAAGTTCTAGCATGAGAGGCGAGAACAAGAAAGAATATCTGTCCGGACGGAAGGTTCTACTAGTGTTCGTACCTTACCTAATCGATATAGAATCTTCTCATAGTTTTATATGGTATTATCAGTTAATAACGAGATATGTGAGTCTTATTTCTAATACCCCAGTTGCTAAAGAAAGATCCTGCAATGCAAGATATGAGCAGAAAGTGATACATTTATGCTAAAATTTGAACAAATACTATTTTGCACTCTAATTCCTGTCATAAACTATTTCATATAAAAAATTTTTATGGATCAGTATCCTTTATTAGGATGAATTGCTATAATAATGTTACCTCATTCTAGCAAATATGCAAACCGCAATGTTATGTAGTATATGCAAATCCGGTCAGACGGTCACAGATCCAGAATCGGGCGAAATTATTTGCAGGAATTGTGGTCTTGTGCTATCAGACCGAGGTCAGGAAAGCCGCCCAGAATGGCGCGCTTTTACCTCTGAGGAGGTAAATGATAGAAGCAGGACAGGAATTCCACGCTCATTAGCCCGTCACGATATGGGTCTGTCTACTGTAATAGGCAGAACTGACAAGGATGCCAGCGGCCGCATGCTAGACGGCGCCATGCGCTCTACGATGGGTAGACTTAGAGCCTGGGACTTTCGGACACAGGCTCATTCCCCTACTGACAGAAACCTCCGGCAAGCATTCTCTGAGCTTGACAGGCTCAAGGACAAGCTAGGAGTATCAGACGCAGTAATCGAAAAAACTGCCTACATTTACAGAAAGGCGCAGGAACGGGGCCTTGTCAGGGGAAGAACAATATCTGCAATGGTAGGCGCATCGCTTTACATTGCATGCAGGGAGACTGGTGCTTCTAGAACACTAAAGGACATCGCAGACACTGGCAACATCAAGCGTAAAGATTTAGCGAGAATATATAGACTCGTGGTAATGGAGCTTGATCTCAAAATCCCATTGGTCGACCCGCTAAAGTGTATAGTCAAGGTATCAAACAAAGCCAGCCTGAGTGAGCGCAGTAAGCGTGTCGCCATGGAAATAATGAAGAATGTGACTAAAAGTGGAATATCTGCAGGCAAGGATCCAATGGGGCTTGCAGCATCGGTGCTGTATCTCGCATGCCTCAATACAGGCGAGACTAAGACTCAGACAGATATTGCTGAAGCAGCCGGCGTTACAGAAGTGACCGTCAGAAACAGATACAAGAATCTAAAAAGTCAGATGGACTTTAGTTAGATTCACACCAATTTTTTATTATTGATAATAATATTAATATTATTAGTATTTATTACTACACTATTATTACTATTATTGCCTTTTACCCCGTACTAATTTTGATAGTTAGTGGAAACGTAAATGCCTAAATAATAAACTCTACTCTACTTTTGGTGATAGTGGCAAGACTGCGACGGCGGTTAACAACACCAACAACAACAACGACATCCGATGTTGAAACCATTAAGAGAAGCGCCTTACGAATGTCACTTGTAGCCATTGTCTCTGTTTTTGTGTTTGAATTTACTGCTGGCCTATTCACAAACAGCCTTGCGCTCATAACAGATGGTTCCCATGCACTGCTCGATGCTGTAGTCACTGCAGTATTGATAATAGCTGTCAGACTTGCTCTCAAGCCAAAGGATGTAGATCATACTTATGGCCACGGCAAAATCGAGACAATTGGCGGATTCGTAGGGGGCATTGCACTTTTTGTAGTCGCAGCATTTTTTATGTATGAGGCGATCATTAGACTTCCCTCCTCTTTTTCCTCCACAGATTCAGCTTCGACAGTAGCAGCAGTAGTTGTTACTCCAGGGATAATCGGCTTCGCAGCAGTAGCTTACACTTTGGCTGTAGATGGCTTCAGGATAGGTGTCCTTGGCAGGGCAATAAAAAAGAGTGCAGCAAAGACGATGATGATGACGACTACAGGCTCAACTACATTGAAGGCCGACTTTTACCATGCATTTGCAGATCTTGCTTCAACCACAGTAGCATTTGTAGGGCTATGGCTTGTCACCCTAGGCTTTGCTCAGGGCGACTCTATTGCTGCAATCATACTTGGCAGTTTCCTATCCTATCTTAGCGTAAGGTTTGCATACCATAACGCAATGGAGCTAACAGACGTAATATCTCCCCGACTTGTTGGAAGAGTACAGCATGCAGCAAATGAAACTGAAGGCGTATTACGGTCCGATGATATCAAAATGCGTCGAGTTGGAAACGACATCTTCTTAGAAGCCACAATAGCACTCCCTGCAGAAATAAGCTTCGAAAGTGCGCATGATATAAGCGCAAAAGTTGAAAACAATATCGCCAAGAGTCTGTCTGGCTCTGGACTGCGTATCAAGCCAAGGAATATCACTGTACACTTTGAACCCATGCTCGGCGTCAACACGCAGCCAGAAGTGATAATTGGAAGCATTGCTTCCCAAGTTAGCGGTGTGAGAGGGGTGCACAACGTCATTATTTCAAAAATTGCAAATAGCTGTTCAATGGACGTATCTCTTCACATTCAGGTCAATAGATCGGCAACACTTGCAGAGGCTCATTCAATAGCCAACGCAGTTGAAGACTCTATAAAGAAGAAGCAACTAGAAGATATTGAGAATATTACCGTACACCTTGAGCCTGTGATGCCGGATGTTGTTGGAATGGAACCTATTGCCGATAGCACAATGCACGATTTCATAAGAAACACAATCCTTCGCAGTGCAAGCGGGGTCAAAAAAGTGGACAGGATTCGAATATATAGAACAACTGAAAAAAATATCCTCAAAATTGATGTCAACTGTTGCTTTAGCAGCGAAATGACTACTACTATAGAACAGATTCATGAATGTGTTTCAGAGATTGAGAAAGACATAAGGACAAGATATCCTGGGTCGATCGTGACAATACACGCAGAGCCTAGCAGTAGCAGCAACTATTAGTGTAGTAGACTATACACAACCCTTCTTCTACTATATAGTTCTACTAGGACTTGTACTGCCTTCAGCCTTTTGTAATGGAAAGTGCATCATTATCAACAACCTCATTCTTCTTCCTGTGCAGATAGGCTTCAACCACAAGAAGAGTAATTGGCAAAGTTTATTGGTTAATATAGATAGTTAATGTAGATATATAATGCAAAAATAATATTGTATCAAGCTTTTGTCATCATCATCAACCCCAACAACAATCACCGTAACACCCAAGCTTATTAGGCAACTCATACCTCCGCGCTCTTCTTACTCAAAAAAGGGAGACAACGGTACGGTGCTCATAGCAGGCGGGAGCAGGTTCTACCATGGAGCGCCAGTACTTGCAACTATGGCCGCCTTGCGTTCCGGTGCTGACTTGGTTTATACAGCAGTGCCGCGTTCTATCATTACTGCGGTCAGGTCGTTTTCTCCTGCAATAATTGCCCTTCCCTTGCCAGATGACAAGCTCACGAAGGGTTCTACAAATCGGCTTATGGCGATGCTGCCAAAGAATGCAGATTCTGCTTCAATAGGCATGGGGATGAGCCTAGAACCTGAAGCGCTAACCCTGCTTGTACGAAAACTAAGGCAGGCCGGCACAAAAATTCTACTCGATGCTTCAGCTCTCATTCCTCAGGTTTTGGAAGAGATTTCAAATACTGAGACCATCGTCACTCCACACGCCGGCGAGTACAAAAGGCTCTTTGGCATCGAACCAGGATCAACCAAGGAAGAAATGACATCAAATGTGCAGAAATTGGCAAAGGAGCATGGAATCACAATAGTGCTGAAGGGATGGGTCAATATTATTTCTGATGGCGAGCAACTTGCAACTATAAAGAGGTTGACACCAGCAATGACAGTAGGAGGCACAGGCGATGTGCTCTCTGGCCTGGCTACAAGGCTACTAGCTAAGATGAAGCCCTTTGATGCGGCAGTTGTAGCAATCTATGTTAACGGTCTTGCAGGTAATCTTGCATTCAAGCAAGCGGGCCTGCACATAATTGCTACAGATCTAATTGATAACCTACCTCTGGTGATGAAGAAGTTCGATAAGGTCAGTGATATACGTAAGTAGAGTTCTCTCTCTCATGACTAGCTATGACATACTTTGTATCTATGGTAGATCCCGCTAAAGCTTGCTAAAAGAATGCCAATTACTGATGTTGAAGATGATGATCTATTTTCTTTCTTACATATATATGTCGATGAAATATTACGATAATGATCTTCTGTGTGCATCCGTTGTCTGCCTCAGCGTCGACTTAAGGTGAATCTCTGACAGACCAAAAATATTCTAGTAGCTGAAGATGGTCAAGTCACAACTAATAAACTCAACTTGAGATATGTGTGTGTAACTTTTTTAATAGAGCTACTGCTTTTTCACCTTCATCATGAGCGAGGATCGCGAGCGCATTGAAGAACAATACATTACATTTGAAGAATTTTCAAGGGTACAACTTAAGATAGGTAAAGTCCTTCAATGTGAAACCATGCCCGGCATGAAGAAGGTCTTCAAGGCTACAGTTGACCTTGGCACTGAACAGCGAGAAATTGCTGTCGGGGGCGCTCTGCACTACAAGCTAGAAGAATTTGTTGGCAGGCTCGTAGTTGTTTGCACTAATCTGGAGCCAAAAAAGATAGGCAATATTATCTCTAGAGGCATGCTCTTGGCAGCAGATGGACCTGAGGGCAGACCAGTATTTCTAACAATAACTGAGGGCATTCCACCTGGCACATCAATTCATTGAGAGATTTTGAATAAGAAAATCAGGATGTTTTTTGTATGCAATAAAAGAAATAAGACTGTTGATTTTCTGATAGAAAGTTTCAATATATGCATATATATATATATATATATATACGTGTTAAGTTTCATTGGTTCTCTAACCCATTTATTTTCGCCAAAAATGCGCAGATGGAAGTATAGTCCTGATCTGAAAAGCCCATATTGTTTGCCGCACGGAATATCTGCTGGGCAAGAGCAGTTTGGGGAAGAGTTATGCCGGTCCCCTGCGCGGAACTGATGGCAAGCTCTAAATCTTTTAGCATATTTTTGAGATGGAATGTCGGCGAAAAGTCATTTTTCACCATCTTGGGACCTTTCTTTTCTGAAAGGCCGGTTTTAAAATATGTCGAATTCAATATTTCGATAAATATCAACGGATCAATGCCTGCTCTCCTGACAAGCATTATCCCTTCAGACACAGCGCTAGCAACAAGCGCAATGTTTAGGTTGAGCGCAAGCTTGATAGTATTTGCAGACCCGTCTCTCTCGCCAACATAAAAGGAAGTTCTGCCCAGCTTTTCGATCACTTGCCTTACCTTCTCAAATGCCTGTCTACTACCCGCGACTATGGGTACAAGATCCCCTGTCTCTGCTGCAGCTGGGCTTCCCATTACAGGAATGCCCAGCATCTCTATGCCTGCGCTTCGCAGACGCTGAGCACAATGCGCTGACTGGGATGGCGAAATTGTGCTTGCGTCAGCCACTACGAGGTTGCGGTTGCCCGATTCTATGACTCCATTTGTTTCAAAGAGTATATTCTTTACAGCATTAAAATCGGTGACTACAGTTATTACAAGGTCGCAACTTTCAGCAAGCTTTCTTGGGCTCAAAGCCACAGTAGCTTTATTTGAAAAATACTGCGCCTTTGAGCTGGTGCGATTATATATTGATACCGCGTGCCCGCTGTTGATCAGCCTTTTTGCAATGCTGGAACCCATTAGACCCAGCCCAGCTATGCCCACTTTCATATGATTGAGGTGGTCTCCACAACGACAATAATAAAAAACTAACTATGTGTGAGTATATATATGCTCCGGCAGAGCTATACACAACCCCCTCCCCCACTGGTGTTATGTGCTTTATAGACATGTTGTTGGAATAGATAAAAGAAAGAGGAGATGCTAGGACTCTGGCATAGTGGAAGCGGAGCGGTTCTTGAAGAAAAGAAAAGCAAATCCATAATTCATCCCTTTGTAATCAAAAGGAACAATGGCCTCACGATAAATCCCTACCAGGGTTGCAGCCACCGCTGTGCATATTGCTACGCCACATACGAGTGGTCACCTGAATTCTATGACAAGATTTACGCCAAGAGTAATGCACCAGAAGTGCTTGAAAAGGAACTTGCCGCTTGGAAGTCAGACACCGTTATACCCGTCATGATAGCTTCTGCAACCGATGCGTACCAGCCAGCAGAACTACGCTTTCAATTAACGAGAAGATGTGTGCAGGTTCTGCAGAAGTACAATGTACCCTACTATTTGTTTACCAAGTCTGCAATGATCGAGCGTGACTTAGAGCTCCATAGGCGGTACCGGCACAACTGCCTTGTAGTATGGTCTGTGACTACATGCAATGAGAAGATAAGACGAATAGTCGAGCCGGGTACACCGCCAGCCAGCAGGATATTTAAAGTAATTAAAAAGTTTGTTGAAGCGGGCTTGTGCTGTGGGGTCAATATCGACCCGATAATGCCACTTGTCACAGACAATGAGCAAGACCTCGAGAGGCTTATCGGAGCTTGCAGGGAGGCTGGCGTGCTCTATGTCTTTGGCGCACCGCTAAGGTTGCGAACAGATATCTGGCAGCGAATGAAGCTTGTGCTGCGACTCCTTGAAGTGCCAGATGGTATCAAACGCTACAAGGAGATATATGGCTTTGAAGAGCCGCTGGGTTCCAGCTATATTACAACTGAGACAAGATATGCGAGTAAAATCCTCGGCAAGCTCGAAAGCATGATCAAAAGGAATGGACTGATATCTGGTTTTCCAGACCATCTGGGTCCAAAGAAGATATCCAAATCTAGTTTTGGACAGACTACACTTCAGAGTTTCCTAGTCAAAGCTACCTAAGCCCTTATGCGTGATGAGGATCTCTATGTTTACTTTTACTTTTGCATGTAGTAGCGTACTAAAAATAGCCTCTCGCAGTCACAGTCCTCGTCAATTCTCACTTGTTTTCCGCATTTTGGGCAAACCTTAAGTCGTACTCGACTTTCACCCATCTCCATGGACATCACAGACATATGCCTGAACAACAATAATTAGTTGTACAAGTTAATAAGAATTTAACATATTGTAGAGATATTCCAACGATTCCAATTCTGTCTTTAGCATTTAGAAGATTTTATTTATTTGTTTTTGCAAAGCATTGAATTTTTTGATACCTAGAACCATTAATAACACAACACGATCTCTCCACAGCTCATGAAACAATACAGGAACCCAACCCCGACCGTCGACGTTATACTCGAACGCGATTCAAATGTTCTAATGGTAAGGCGCAAGAATGATCCATTCAAAGATCATCTTAGCTTGCCAGGCGGCTTTGTAAACGAAGGCGAAACTGTCGAAGACGCAATGAAGCGAGAGGCAATGGAAGAGACATCTCTTGAAGTGCACCCAATCGACATCCTCGGTGTCTATTCCGATCCAATCCGTGATCCAAGAAAGCATATCGTGACGACAGTCTTTGTTGGAATAATCGTAGGCGGCACGATTAGGGCAGGCGACAATGCAGCCAGCACCGAGTGGATCAAACTGGCCAATATCGAACGGCAACAGATCGCATTTGACCATACCCAGATACTTCGCGATTACCAGCAGTGGAAGGCTTCTGGCGGAACATTCTGGTCTACCAAGAGAAGAAATGATTAAAACCCTTGCCACTCCAGAGATCGTATATAGTTTTGCTCGGCGAGAAAGACATCCGGCTCAGGATAGACCTACTGGAGGGACAGTCAAGCTCTATTGCCAAAATGCTAATGAGGGCTATTTCAGAGCACAACGAGGTCTTATTCGCAGAGTACTCCAAGCGTCTTGCGGTCAGTCGTGGCAGGATCGAAGAATTGCTGTGGGTTTTGGGTGAGAAGAATAATAATAATAATAAGAATAATGCTACCAGCCAGAGCGTGGTTGACATGCGAATCACTAGCAAGGATGATGACATCATCATCGTGTCTGTCAGGGAGGTAATTGAAAAGCTGAAAAGAGGCGAACTTAGGATGGACGAGCT
>CAYWRR010000076.1:0-8957 GCA_964460425.1 uncultured Nitrososphaera sp. | reverse complement strand
ATAACCCATAACAACATGTTACTGGGGATAGGAAGTTATATATCCTGCCAGTAGACGCATATATATGTCGTACACAGAAATAGACAAAAATAATTGGCATGTTCACTCAGTCTATTCTCTGTTACATTTTCAAAATTTAGAAACGGCTCAGAGCTAGAAAGCAGTCATCATTACCGTTTTCATAATAACAGCGCGTGTATCTTTTATTATATCAACCTAGCAGATAAACGTTAAGAACCCGGCTGGCAGGTTTACTCATACCAGTTGATAAAGAATTCTGACGTTGCCAAGGCTATGCGCGACCTTGGATTTCTTACAGAAATGATGGAAGAGGATCCTAATGTGCAATTTCGAGCTCGCGCCTACTATAGGGCTGCAGACACGATCGCAAGCCTACAAGAAAATGTTACCGACATATACTGCAGACATGGAGTGAACGGACTACGAGAGATCCCGTCGGTGGGTAAGGCAATCGCGTCGAAAATAGAAGAATACCTCAAGAGAGGCAAGATTCAGCATCTTGAAGAACTAAGTGCAAAAGTACCTATCAATATAGATGAGCTGCATGGCATAGAAGGCGTAGGTCCGAAGACAATAAAGATATTATATGACAAGCTGCAGATAAAGAACCTAGCTGATCTAGAAAAAGCCGCCTCCGAAGGCAAACTGAAGACCTTACCGGGCTTTACGAAGAAAAAAGAACAAGATATATTTAAGCAGATTGAGTTTTTCAAGAAAGGCAAGGGCCGCCTCATAATTGGCGAGGTCTACCCACTTGTAAAGCAGATCGAGAAGCGTCTTCAACATATTACAGGCGTCAAAAATGCAGTTGCAGCTGGTTCGATCCGCCGCATGAAAGAGACTATTGGCGATATTGACTATCTAGTGACAGCCAACGACCCGAAGCGAGTGATAGATTTTTTTGTCAAAATGCCAGAGGTACAAGAGATTCTTGGCATGGGCCAGGCCAAGGCATTTGTGAAGCTTGCCAGCGGTATCGATGCTGACCTACTAGTAGTGTCTGAAGAAAGCTGGGGCTCGGCTCTTCAGTATTTCACTGGAAGCAAAGAGCATTCTGTTCAATTGCGTAAGATAGCGATATCAAAAGGCCTTCGGTTGAATGAGTGGGGTGTTTTCAAAGGCGACAAGCGCATTGCAGGAGCAACAGAAGAGGAAGTATACAAAATACTAGGCCTACAGTGGATTCCGCCAGAGATGCGAGAGAATGCCGGTGAGATAGAGCTTGGAATGCAAGGCAAGGTACCTAAGCTGGTCGAGTACGGGAGCCTCAAAGGAGATCTGCAGGTACATAGCGAAAACAGTGACGGGACGGCAACCATAGAAGAGATGGCCCGCGGTGCTAAGGCATTTGGTCTTGATTATATTGCCATCACTGACCACACAAAGAGCCTGACGCTCGCCGGTGGCCTTGAAGAACGTGAACTTTTGGAGCAGGCAGACAAGATATTGCAACTCAATGACAGGCTAAGAGAAGAAGAATTCCTCACCCTCTCCTCAGCCGAGGTCAACATCATGAAGGATGGCTCGCTTGACATCTCAAACACGGTCCTTGACAAACTTGATATCGTAGGCGCTGCAATACACTCGAATTTTAACTTGCCAATTGAGATGCAAACAGAACGGCTGATAAGAGCCGCCAAAAACCCAAGTGTCGATATTCTGTTCCATCCTACTGGCAGGCTCATAAACAGGCGCGCCGGCTACCTTGTAGACATTGAGAAAGTGATTGAGGTTGCAAAGGACACTAACACAGTTCTTGAAATTGATGCGTACTATGATAGGCTAGACCTAAAAGATGAATATGTAAGAATAGCAGTAAGAAATGGAGTCAAGCTGGTCATAGACTCTGATGCGCATCATCCTATTCATTACCCCTTTCTTACATTTGGGATAGCGCAGGCAAGGCGTGGTTGGGCTATACAATCGGACATCCTTAATACACTGCCGGCAGACAAGTTACTCAATGCATTAAAGTAAATCATATATCATGCATCTATAGATACTTTATCTCTGTGCGCACTACATTTGAACAGGATGACCTGAGAGCAAGGAAGATATTTCTTGGTGTCTTTTACTTTTGTGCCTTTGTTATGGCATCGATAACATTCTATGCCATATATGTAAGCCTTGGCGAGTACCTGCAGACAGGTAGGGTCATAATAGGGGAGGTGTTGGTAGAGACAGAATTCCCGTTCAAAGGTATAGCCAAGCTCACCACATATTTGATGATAGTATCTGTGGTTGGATGGTATTGCGTGGTCAAATTGGGTGGCGAAAAGGTAAAAGGTATTCCCCAATGGCTCAAATCTATCCTGCAGTTGATAGTACTTGCCATGGCGGTTGTGTCTCTCTATGAATTTGTATACAACTTTATAGTATGGAACTCACTGATTACTGTGGATGCCATAAGAGGAGTAATGAGATTTGATGATCTTAGTGTAGAATATCCAAACCCCGAAACTCCTTGGAACTTAGTATTTGCAACCAAAATGTCCCTTGCTGCGTTCTTGATCTCAGCTCACGGCTTTTATACAATGTCCAAGCCTGAAAAAAAGTCAGGATAGCCATCTTTGTTCTGACTCGGGTCTTGATTTAGTTCTGCTTATACAGTGCTTCAAGCCTGATGATCTATGGGCCACCAGGGTTTAAAAAATCTGATTAGATGTCTAACCATAGCGCTTGTTGCTTACCTTTATGAATATAGCCTTGCCCGGCAGACTCTCAGATAGCCGTACTGCCATTGATCTAGTCTATAATCTCTATAGATGAGTTCGTTGCATGCTCGTAGGCAAATATGCCAGTCTTCGGCAGATTTTGCCCTCACCCCTATTTCAGCGTATTGTCTATTGCAAAGGGGATGTTCTTAAAGATCATGTTCTAGTCAACTATTAGTGACTCTACTTTTCAAGTCAGAATCTTCTGGTGCTAGTATACCCTACAAGGTAGAATGACTACAAACATATCAGAGTATGCTTTTGTTACTACTATCTTATCTTAGTTTATCCGATATTGTAACTTTGTGGGATAACTCCAAAGCAAGCAGTGTAATACTGCAAAATCATCTAATTAGTATTGTGGTATTACTCTACGGACACTACAATTAAAATCATCCCTAGTTTTGGGCCAATCTAAAGTGATTTCCAAAGAAGTATATATTTACCGTTCTTGACTTGTAGGTCTTATCAATATCTCATTTACATTTACGTGATTTGGAGCCTGTACTGCAAATACGATGGCATTTGCGATATCTTCTGCCTGCAGTGCTTCCATCTGCTTTGTACTTTCAACATATTTTTCCAATGCCTTGTCGGTTATAGTGTTTATAAGTTCTGTCGCCACTACTCCTGGCTCAATACAGGTAATCCGTATGTTAGACCTCTGGCTGAACTCCTGTCTAAGACCTTCACTAAACGCTGTAATGGCGTGCTTTGTCGCACAGTAGACGCTCCCTGCGGGATAAACAATTCTTCCAGCTATAGAAGAAATATTAACGATGTGTCCCGACTTTTTGTTCACCATAGGTGTAATTACTGCAGCAGTGCAGTAAAGCACTCCCCTGATGTTGACATCGATCATTTTGTCCCACTCCTCAACCTTGAGATTCTTGAAAAAGCTCAGTGGTTGGAGACCAGCATTGTTAACAAGGATATCAATTGTACCCCACTTTTTCATGACAGCGTCAGCAAATGTGTCACATTCTGACTTTATTGTGACGTCCAGTTTTTGAATGAAAACTTCTCCTCCATTTTTGATGATCTCACTTTGCAACAATTCCAGTCTGTCCATACGCCTTGCACCTGCTGCGACTTTTGCACCAGCCCTAGATAAGGCTAGAGCAGTAGCATAGCCGATGCCGCTGCTTGCTCCTGTAACTATTGCGACTTTATCTTTTGTCATCTGCTATCATCATTCATTCAGTTTTTTATATGTTGTAATATGCTTTTGCAGATAGGCGTCAAGTTTAAGTACAATGCTTACATTTTTAAAACTTGTATATTATGAGCCTCGATGACACCGATGAACTGGCCTATCTCTGGACTAAGGTAAAGTTTATCCAAAAATATATGAGCAAACACAATTGCAGCTATGAAGTAGCCGAGCGCGAATTTCACATTTGGATTGAAGGACTAATGGATAGCAGGATCGAGCGCGTAAACAAGATGCTAAATTCGCATTAGATGTTCTGCTGCGGCTGCTCAATCTTTTGCTTCCTTGCCATGAACAGCAATAGTACACCAAACATTCCAAGCACTATTGCTAGCCCCTGTGCGCCGCCATTTGGAACTAGAAAAACATAGGCTATTGCAAAAGCGATGCAACTTATTGCCTGCATGAGATATGATCTCGCAGCGTGCATCTTGGTCTTTTTTGCTGCATATCCTATGGCAAAAAACACGGCCGCAGGGTATATAGTAAGAAGAATGAACTGATCAATGTCAATGCCAAGATGAACCATCGACAATCACTGTCAGTCAATGCTAAATAAGAATTTTTAGTCTTTATTGATAGCAGGCATGCAAAATTGGGTATAATCCATAGGAGATATTAGGAGGACTATCACTTGAATATTCGCACACAGTCATCAAGCAGGCTTTCTTTTCGCGTATATTTTCCATTAAAGCAGTTTGACAATTCCTTACCGCTTCTACGACCTTCTATCGACATCCATTCAGCTTACACTCTGCACTACCTTTTCATTGCTGATCTCTTGTGGATATATGGAAGGTATACTACTGTTCTGTATCTTCTGTACTCTAACCTGCTCCTAAAATTTTTTTAGGAGATACCTTAAACTATCGTCTTGCCCATTCTGAACTGCTGAGCTGGGTTTTTACTAATTAACTAGTTGAACAATTCATTTTTTATAATGAAGCAGGCTCGTATTGTTAATGATAGGCGCTACATAATTTATTTTTATGGATTATTCGACACATACTTCGATGGCTCCACCTCCATCAATTATTGAGCGAGCATTTTCGAATGGAATGGATGCCACATCTTCCTGCGCGTATGGTCCGTACTTGTTCATGTCTATTCCAACGAATGCTTCTATTGGTTTGAGAAATCTGACCACTATTTGTTTTAAGTGCATCCTTGCAGATATTGACTCAAGCACCTTTGGTCTACCTTTGACCAATGCAGTCATAACTTCGTCTATTCTTTTGTTTAATTCCCGTTTGCCATCAAGGATATATTTTTCTTCATCAGTCAACTTTGAATAATCTAGAGACTCGTCTCCCGAACGGATCTTGGCCTGTCTTGTCTCTATCATAAGAGATGACGAAGTAGCAAGCATCTCGACCATCCTATCTCTTACCTTGGCTTCGACACCTTCATAGGCCTGACCCTTCAGGTTGCCCAGTGCCTCTGCTATTTTCAGGAAAGTGTCTGGCTCTAGTGACTGAAGCGTGGATGTTTCAATCTCTTTTTCTAACATTTTGTAGATATCTTTGAGTGCAAGGCTACCGCTATTCTTGGAGTCCATTTCATTGCTATTCTGTTGCCCAGCTGTTGTTGACATTTGGTTCACTAAGCCTTAAATTATAGGATTTTAGTGCCTACTGTTGGGATATTTCAGTTGCCTTATAAATTGGTTGACAGCAGGATCGAGCCATTAACATTTAGTGCTCAACAAGTCATGCGGCGGCTCAAAGAGGACAATATCAAGTTCCTCGATTTGCAGTTCACCGGGCTTTTTGGCAGGTTCCACCACACCACAATAGACTCCAAGATGTTCCGGATCCAGGATTTCACTGATGGCCTTCCAAAGCTTGACGGATCTTCAATACTTGGCTTTACAGAAATACACGAATCCGATCTTATTATAAGGCCGGATTCGGCTACATATGCCACCGTGCCTTGGATAGGGATGCCTACTGCAAGGCTGATATGCGATATTTTGAGTGGAGGGATCAAACGTGAGATATTTCGACGTGACCCCCGTGGTATTGCAAAAAAAGCAGAAAGGTATCTTATAGATCAGGGCTTTGACACTTCTTACTGGGGGCCAGAAGTTGAATTCTTTGTCTTCGATAAGCTTGAGGTTAATACTATGACTCCATACCAAGGTCAGAGCTACCACATCACATCAAGAGAAGCACCGTGGTCAACCGACAGTGTGGGATATGCGCTTAGGCTTAAGGAGGGGTACCTTCCAAGCGCTCCGGGCGACACTCTCATGGAATACCGAAACAAATGTGTTGATGTACTTACGAATAATTTCGGCATAGTATGCGATGCTCATCACCATGAAGTAGCGACTGCAGGTCAGTGCGAGATTGACATTCGATTTGATACCTTGGTTAATGCTGCAGATGCCGTTCAAAGTTACAAGTATATTGTCAAGAATATTGCCAAAAAACAAGACATGATTGCTACGATGATGCCAAAGCCGATAGCACTCGACAATGGCTCCGGCATGCATGTTAATATCAGCCTTTGGAATAAGAACAAGAATCTATTCTATGACTCTGCCGACAAATATGCAGAAATGTCACAGACCGCGCGCTATTTTTGTGGAGGCATAATAGAACATGCTCGAGCACTTGCGGGAATCGTAGCTCCTACTACCAACTCTTACAGGAGGCTTGTACCTGGCTACGAGGCTCCAGTGTATGTGGCATGGAGTACAGGCAATCGATCTGCAATAATCAGGATCCCAGCACACTATAAAGGAATCAAGTTTGCTCATCTAAAGCGCATCGAGTTTAGAGCTCCTGATCCTTCATGTAATCCCTACCTTGCATTTTCAGCCATTCTTGCAAGTGGCCTAGATGGCATCAAAAAGAAAAAGGACATAAGTGACCCAGTGAATGAGGATATCTTTAGGATGACCTCAGAGAAGAGGCGCCAG
Source organism: uncultured Nitrososphaera sp. (assembly GCA_964460425.1). Classification (GTDB taxonomy): domain Archaea; phylum Thermoproteota; class Nitrososphaeria; order Nitrososphaerales; family Nitrososphaeraceae; genus Nitrososphaera. The sequence continues at coordinate 2,083 of CAYWRR010000076.1, read as the reverse complement.
CTTGGGATAACACAACTGCCAGCAAGCTTGAGAGAAGCATGCGAGGAGCTTAGAAGTGATAACGTATTCTTAAAGCCTATATTTGACAGCGAGGTCATAGATAGAATAATAGAGCATGAGGAAAAGGAACATGTGGAGTTGGCAGTGAGGCCTCATCCGCACGAGTTTTCAATGTATGCTGACATCTAGCCTCTTTTTTGCATAACGAATCTTGCGACTCTAAAAGAGAGAATCTACCTTTTCCTTTAGTCAGGTAAAAGTAACACTGCAAATATATCATACCAAGCCCAGTAGCGTGGATGTAAGCAATATCATGTAATCATTCCTGAGTGAATCCTACCTGTCCAAACTCGTGCACGATCTAGAACATAACGGTGAGCAGTCTATATCCCGTCTCAATCATTATGATCATAAGTCTTCCTATACTAAGTCATCGTCCCCGAAAAGAGGCGGCCTCCTTTAACACATTCAGGCCTCCTAAATGGCCGGAAGCACAAGAAAGTGTGTACGGATGTCACGACATAAACTCAATTTCCTGATGGGGTTATCGCTAGATGATCTAGAACCAAGTTGCAGATTCAATCTTTATCTGTAGCCAGGCAATGTGAACAGCATTCAGTAAACAAATGCAATTCTGGTAGCAAGAATTGGGCCATTATGGATTATCAAATACTTATAGAAAAGTGATTCCAAGGGTAAATTCTGCATACCATCAAATGTAAGAGAGAAAATCATATAAGATTATGTAAAGCTATTATAAGTGACTTCTTTTTATAAAAGATTGTTGGAAGGTAGTATAGAGATGTGTAAGATTACATGGTGTACAAATACACAAACATATTTTCGAAATCATGATATAAGCGCAGTCAGCAGTTGAGATAAAATGTTGGACGATGATTCCTCTTTGTCATCTTCGGCTGCGATCCCTTTTCCAACGCTTACTATCCTGTATTTGCCAGCAGAGGCCAAAACAGTGGTTGAAGAAGTGGGTCAGAAATATCCCAACAGCACAGTAGAGGATTGCATTGGTTTTTTCCATGGTATGCAGAGACACTACAAGAAGGTCACGATCTGGAGTCAGGGCATAGACAGCCTGTGGCTCAATGCAGTAGTGGCGAGGGCAAAAGAACTTGCTGGTGTGGAGTTTGTGACGCTTGTTTCAGGGGGCATAATGTACCTACTCTAGATGTTCCAGAGATCAAAGGAAGCGATAGGTAATTGCATATTATGATTGTGTTTACAGCTATATGATGCAACAACTGTTCTTATATAATAAAATATTTTAGACAGTAAAGAAGTAGTGTATATCTATTTTCCAAATGTTTTGATTGCCTCTTTAGTTGGATCATATAAACAGGGATGATGCATCATCTCTCTGCCCTTAACCTCAAATAATACCTGTGTAATTATATGTTTAGATATGAAAGAAGTAGAAGAAAAGATAAGGAGCTGCCCTATCTGTGGATGTACAGAGCACAGGCTCATTGGGTGCGGCAAGCACTGGAGAAAACATAAAGAAGGGCCAGATGGCAGATGCATGCCCCGACCATCATTTTAGTTCATAAAGCGCGACTGAGAGTTTGAATGCCAGCTTATCATCAGTTGCAATCGCAATAGGGACGGCATATTTTTGAGTCTCTTCTTTGTATCTTGTCACCTTGTCCTTGAAACTCTGTCCCTTCATGCTTCGGATATCATCCAGCCGCTCTGCCAGTTTGATGTACCGGATATCCTTGGACGCTTTCGTCAAGCTGGCAAAGTATTCTTCTGAGGCCTTTTCTTTGGCCCATGAATCAATAGTGCTCAATGTAGAATATACGCGCTCTCCAAACTCTTTCAGATCGTCATCAGGTACACGCGCATTATCCAATAGCGCAGAGCATATAAGATCAGTATCATGTATCTTGAGCTCTTCGGCTAGGATGAGCGCAACTCTCAGGGAATGATCAACATAGTATTCATATTTATTCATAGAATGCTGTCCCTTATGGGCCTTGGTTGCAAGTCCAAATGCTCTTGTTATCTGGACTACGTCGTCAGGGTTATCATCAAATGACCTGAGCAGTCTAGTGAACCCAGCTTT
>CAYWRR010000075.1:0-9118 GCA_964460425.1 uncultured Nitrososphaera sp. | reverse complement strand
GGATGATCTTTTGTCTCATGAATCCAACATCCGACGTTTATTGAACAGTACCTCTCTGCGCCATACAATTACTCATATGTGCTGTGTATAGCAACATGCTAAGGAGAACCATGTAAATAAAAAAATGTGAATTTTTACACAAATTTTTTTCTGTCTTGATGATATATTTCTTTCTACCCCGAATTTTTCAAAGCTGACTCAGATAGTTGACTTAAAAACAGTTTCTGAAAATAGAGATATGCACATTGACTGCAAATTCAAGTAGATTTTATAGGCAGATCTTAGCACTGTCCGTCATAATATAATTCTAATCTATGTATACAATCCACAATAGTGATCCTTAAAAAGTTCGTTATTCCTCAATACATGTCAATGACGATGAAGAAGAATACGAATAGCGTATATTATGTTGGCTAGGTTATAGCAGCCGCAGCAATTCTTATCGCAACCAGTGTAACGGGTTCTGCATTACTTACACCACAGCAAGTATTAACATCAATTGAGGACACAATAGAAGAAGAAGAATTGCAGTAGGAGGATACTAGACGGCACCCTGACTGTATCAATCAACCAATTCTTACCTACAGCAGCAGAGATTCAAACAGGAGGAGTATTAGATCCTATGCACCAGGAGAATTCAACAGAAGTACATAATGTAATATTTGACTTGAGCAAGATCAATAATATCTATTGTAATTGTCATTCATACTGCCCCAAGGAACTGATCCAGAACAACTAGAACTTATACCTCTATTCAATTTTGGTGAGTCCATAATCTAAGAGCAGCCAGATGGCATGCAGGCTATAATCTCCTTGAACAAGGCTGCATATTATCCAACCGTTGCCGACTAAGAGAACAACGCAAGATATCTGACTTATGTAAAACATCAACAGCTAGTAGAAGAGGCAAGGTAGCAAGGATTCTTTGAGCCATAAAACCTATCAGCCAATTATACAATGAATGGAACTAAGACAGTAGTCAGTTCAGGTATAATATTACACGTTGGTGGTTTGATGCCCTTCTTGAAGAGGAAGGTGGAGAAGCGGCAAATATGACAGCAGAGACAGATGCTACTGATGTCAATGCAATAACAGTAATGACAACATCAATTCCACCTGCAGAAATAGGACAAGAAAAAGCAACGACAGCAGGAACTGAAGAACCACAAGAGTAGCAAACAACTTCGATAGCAGCACTGCTGCAGGGATAGTAACAAAGATGGTAGAGTAAGCAATTTGAAGTTTTTTGCTTGCCTACCTGTTCTCTTTTTTTGAAAAAATATGTAGCTCTGTGCTAAATTAGGTAAAAAAGTTCTAAGCGCTATCAGATTTAGCTACACATGGGCTCGAGGGAGGGAGGAGCTTCATTATGAGTTTGTGAAACAAACAGTATGGTACATTGATACGCCTAAATGACATGCACTTCCCCATTGCAAGTATTGTCGTGGAAAAGCTTTAAAGCGCATCGATGAATTCTCAGTTTTGTGCAAGACATCAAGCTGGTTTATTCTACCGCTGACCGACCTAAGCTCAACTCACCGCATCTTATCTGCGGATTTCCTGGCAGCGGTTATGTGGGCAAGCTTGCTGTTGATCACCTTATACAAGAGCTGCCTGCAAATCACCTAGTTGACATTTATTCCAGCTCCTTCCCGCCACAGATTATGATAAAGCCTGACGGCACGGCTGACCTAATGAAGAACAGTATCTTCTGGTGGCATGGTGATGTAACTGATCTGTTACTGCTAACAGGCGACTCCCAGCCAGCCAACCCTGACTCTGAATACGCTCTGGCAGAAGAAGTGCTTGGTTTGGCGGAGCGATTTGGCACACAGCAGGTGTTTACGCTTGCAGCATACATCACCGGTGTCTTCGTAGATAAGCCCAAGATCTTTGGTACGGCCACAGACCCTGAAACAGTCAAAGTCCTTTCATCAAATAACATATCGGTAATGGATAGCGGAAGCATCACAGGTATGAATGGTCTTGTCATCGGCATAGCAAAATTGCGCAACATTAAGGGAGTATGTCTGCTTGGAGAGACATCTGGCTACGTGGTAGATGGTAAGGCATCCAAAGCAGTGCTTGAAACCCTTCTCCAGATAGTCAATGTTAGAGTGGACATGGCAAACTTGGACAAGCGCGCAAAAGACACTGAAATGCTGATCCAGACAATAGAGCAGCAGATGCTTGCAGCAAAAGGCGGCAGGCAGTTTGAAGGTCAGCAGCCGCCTCAAAAACCCCGCGATACTGGCTATATTAGCTAGACCTTTTTTAGGTTACCGAACTTTCCAACGTTGATGCTGTCTTCACCCTTGAACGTGTTTATATAGCCATTCTCTATCGAAACTGTGTCGCCGGGCTGGATCTTGTTTATGTCGTCGCCCCACAACGAAAGTTTAATGCTCCCTGTTTCGTCTGAAATCCTTGCGTCAGCTACTGTATTTGTCCCTCCAGCCTTAAGGTTGACCGTGCGGGGCTCACCCACGCTTTCTACTTTGCCTGTAATGCTTACGTTGCGCATTCCCGACTTCAGCTCACCTATCTTCATATATTTTCTGCTAAAGCTGCATCTGATAATAAATGTTTTACATGGCATCTACAATAAGTGAATGTCCACAATCGGTGCAAACCAACTTTATCCCAGCCACTGTCTTTTCCCGTACCTCATGAACTGTCTTTGAATGGCACTTTATGCACAGCCTTGAAACAGTCTCTGGCTTAGGCATTAGTATTTTGTACTGTCACCACGCAAAATTTAATCTTATTTCGCCTGCCGCAACTATGAAATAAGGTTTTACAGGAAAGACGAGTGAGCGGAGGGGTAGCGAAGCCTGGTCAAACGCGCAGGACTCAAGATCATATGTGTGCATGGCACAACAACAACCTGCTTTCTTCTTGCAACATAAAGAAAACCGCGCGAGATGAGCCATATGAGTGATCCCGTCCCTTAGGGGTTCGTGGGTTCGAATCCCACCCCCTCCATTAACCCTTGGTTTGAACTCCTTCTCTCCTTTCCTTCTTTTTCCTTGGAAAGAGGGAAAAAGAATTGTGTCACACAATAAGAGATCCTTCTCTATAACACAGAAAGCTGACGATAATCACAAGGGAGTATAAAGTTAGACAAAGCTCTGAATTTTTCCCATCTGATTTAGTATGGGTGCCATTATCCAGCATAATATGCACTAAAGCAAAGGAAAGGACATAAAGAGAGAAATATTTCATAAGACCCTGTATCCTTCCTACCTCTGTATATATATCCATCGCAAGCATCAAAGAAGAAAAAAGAAGGGGAAGAAATGATTATTTTATTGTATGTCTTATTCTGTCTTATGGGTCTTGGTCAGCGTATGTCGCTGTTATTTCTTTACCTTGGTCTGATGTGATTGTCAGTGTTATGTCAGTAAATAGGACGGATACTAATACTTCTGTCTGTTGGTCTGATGTACATCTAAAGCCTGCAGTAGGTGTTGTTATTTCGTCAGTTGTCACTGAGAATGTACCTCTGCCTTGCTCTGTTGTAAATAGCTCTGAACCTAAAACTGCTATAGTTATTGTCTCCCGGCCTTGTGGCTCATTTTGTCCGGCATCGGAATTGCCCTCAGGTACATTCTTTAAACATCCTTGTGTCACTTCAGCTGTGGAACTCAATGTTGCCACTCCCCCAGTTCCTGCTCCGGCTATTTCTCCTGTAGCTGACAATGAGGCAGATGTGACTCTGTCATTTTCATCATATTCTTTATTAATAGTCAGCTGTGGATCTCCTACAAAGTGCCTGCCTCCATCTTTTGTTGTAGTTATTGGGTCTACTGCGAATGCTCCTATTGACATCATTGCGGGTGCCATCATCAATACTACCGCAGCAGTGATTGCTGGTGCTAGTACTCCTGTTTTACTCGTATTGTATTTTGGCATACTTGGTCGACGAGTCATATACCACACTCATACGACTTATGACGAAATGCTCTAAAGTCTGATTTTAGCAAACTATACTAAAAAACAAAGGAGCCGGCTCTAGTAAAAATATCTAAAGTAGGGAGAGCAATCAGCTCTTATTAGTGGCAAAATGTTGACCAAGTATGCCATTAATACCAAGCCTCACATGCTCCCCTTTATGCCCTATTTCGTATCTTTATTATAAGAGTTTCTTATCTTGGAAACTCTTACATGCGGGGCAAGAAGATATTTCACTTACCTTCCCAATTCTGGAGCACATGCACGCCTGTTGGATATATTTATGGCAACTTCTTGCTTAGGCTGTGAAGAGGATAAGACTTTGTCAGATTGTAAACGTTGACGTTCTTTTTAGTATACCAAAATTGATTTGTTTAATTTATTTACACAGTCTTTTCTTTCAGCTGACAACGTTTTAAGACGTATGACCTGAATTTTAGTTGTACATGCTCCGATTACATCTGAAATTTTGGTAACTCACTTTTTTCTGGTGAAGCTATTACATGTTCAGTGTATATATGCACATGAATTGTATAAGAGGGTTGAATAGAAGAACCAAAAATTGAGAAAGGCGTCTGGTACCCTGTATCGCCGGATATTATCCGATCATGTATAGTCTATCTGCTCCAAAAGAGCTCGTACTTCATCTGAAAAAGGCAAGAAGGGAACATTGAAACTATTATCAACCCTATTATGTCCACAAAAAGGTAAAACTGATTAGTTTGAATCCCCATCTCTGCTTTCAGCTATAGGTTCATCATCCCTCTGTCGGTTGTAGAGACCTGTAAGGATATTAAATAAGAATCCTGTCGCTTCCTTTGGGTACCTTTTTGAATGAGTTATATTGCTTGAATTGGCAAAACACAAAATTCAAATTATTTCTTGCATGCATAGATATCCCGTGGCGCGCAAGTCGACAGTACTGATACCGGTTATAGTTGCTGCTGTCGCTGTAGGCGCCCTTGGCATAGTACTTATTCCAACCGAGATCAGGGACAAGAATACCGGCTTTCCAAAAGGCACAGTCAGAATAGACGATGATGTCATAACGGTCGAAATTGCAGAGACCGCCGCTGAACAGCAAAGGTGGCTTACATTTAGGCAGGACAGGCTGCCATTTGACACTGCCATGCTGATCAAGCATGAGGAGCTTGACCTCTACGAAGTATGGCTGCTCAACATTGAGTACAACCTTGACCTGATATGGTTTGACGAAAATGGTAATGTAGTATACATAAAGGAGAATGTACCTCCGTGTGGCAACATAGTTGAAACGATGAGTTGCACCTACAAGACCACAAAGCCAGCATTGTATCTTATGGCTGCAACTGCAGGCTTCATAGACGTGCACAACATTGCTATCGGTTCCAAGATGACAACAATCTCTGTTTAGCTTAATTAGACGGCTAAGCTAACGCGCAGGATGTGTTGAACTTTGTCCTTGCGGACAGGAACGCTCGACCTCTGTTAAAAAGAGAAATGTCACAGCTACTTGCCCGGCCAAACATATTGAGAATAGCATACCTAGATGAAAGGGGCGATCCGATCGTACACCCAGTATGGCACTATTACAGCGCAGGCAAGTTTCTCGTTGCAACAGATAGAGTGGGCAAGAAAGCAAAGGTACTTCGAAAAAACCCAGTTGTTTACTTTCTTGTCGACGAAAGTTCACGCGAAAATGGCACACTTGGATTAAGGGGCAAAGGGATCGCAAGAGTGATCGATGACCCTCTATATGCTACAAGAGTTACCAGAATCAATGTGAAGAGGTACTTGGGCAAGCCGCAGAGCAAAACTGCAAAGGCCATACTTGCTATGGGTCCAGATTCCTGCGTTATTGAAATCACTCCATCGTATCTAGCCACCTGGAAGTTCTAAGAACTGATTCTAAGAACTGACCATCTTTTTGAGATCTTCATATGCCTGTCTGACTTCATCAATAGCCGCCTCGTCTTCAAGTGTGGTGATGTCGCCGATCTTGTCGCCGCTTGCAATAGATTTTAACAATCTCCTCATTATCTTGCCGCTACGTGTCTTGGGCAGCTTGCTAACAAAATGTACCTCGTCTGGAGCTGCTATAGGCCCAAGCGTACTTCGAATATGGGCGACCACTTCTTTACGCAGGTTTTCAAAGTCTGAAAAACCTTCCTTTAGCACTAGGAATGCGATTATTGACTCCCCTTTTGTCTCATCAGGCTTTCCGGTCACTGCAGCTTCTGCAACAGCTTTGTGTGAGACCAATGCACTCTCCAACTCCATCGTGCCGAGCCGATGGCCTGCCACCTTAAGTACATCATCTGCCCTGCCAAGGAGCCACAGATAGCCCTCCTCGTCAACTAGTGCATAGTCGCCTGGATAGTAGAGGCCAGGGAACTTGGTCCAGTACGTCTGCCGGTATTTTTCATCGTCGCCCCATATACCCAAGAGCATTCCTGGCCACGGCTTACAAATAACAATATAGCCTTTTGTTCCTGGCCTTACCGGCTTGCCGGTTTCATCAACTACTACTGCATCAACCCCCGGCACGGGAAAGGTGGCTGAGCCGGGCTTCATCGGGATCATTTCGATCCCAGCACACATGCTAAGCATTATCCCTCCGGTCTCTGTTTGCCACCAAGTGTCAACTATTGGGCAATTCTCATTGCCAATACTCTTGAAGTACCACATCCATACTTTAGGATTAATGGACTCACCTACCGTCCCAAGCAGTCGGAGTGATGACAGATCAAACGAGTTTGACACTACGCCATCATCGTCGTACTTCATATACATACGGAGTGCAGTTGGTGTGGTATATAGTACAGTGGCACCATGCTTTTCCACAATTGCCCAATACCTGTTGGGCTTGGGAAAGTCAGGCGCTCCTTCATACATTATTTCTGTTATACCATGCATCAGAGGAGCATAGACAATATAGCTGTGACCCGTGACCCATCCGATATCTGCAGTACAGAAAAAGATATCTTGTTTTGTAAAGTCAAAGACCCACTTGGCAGTAGCATAGAGATGCGTAAGGTAGCCACCTGTACCATGCGTTACACCCTTGGGCTTGCCCGTCGTTCCAGAAGTATAGAGAATGTAAAGGGGATGGGTGCTTTCAACTGGCTCCGGCGGGCAATATAGTTTGGCACCTTCCATCAAATCATGCCACCAGAGATCCTTTGGTCCGATGTTGACCTTATTGCCTGCGCGCTTGAGCACTACCACATGCTCTACTGAGGGCAGGGATAGAAGTGACTCATCTACCACTTTTTTTAGCTCTACTAGTCGACCTTTTCTTATGCCGCCGTCTGCAGTTATGATGACTTTAGACTTGGCATCATTTGCTCTGTCAATAAGTGCCTGTGCAGAAAAGCCAGAAAATACTACTGAATGAATAGCACCAATCCTTGCACAAGCAAGCATTGAAATAGGCAGCTCTGGCACCATAGGCATGTATATTGTTACACGGTCGCCTTTGCTGACGCCAAGGCTCTTTAGAACATTTGCAAACTTGTTTACCTGACAATATAATTGAAAATAGGAAAGTGTCCTTGTCTCTCCACTCTCGCTTTCCCAGATTATTGCGGCCTTGTTTTTCGTATCAGTGTTGATATGCCTGTCAAGACAGTTTACAGATGCATTGAGATTACCCCCGACAAACCACCTTGCAAAGGGAGGGTTCCACCCAAGGATGTGATTCCATTCTTTGAACCATATCAAATTTCTGGCCTGATCTGCCCAGAACTTGTCCGGCTCTGCTAGCGCTTCTTTTGAGATTTTCTCAAGTCGCTTACCTGTCCTGACGCTTACCTTCATCGTGTCACCACCACCCCCACTATTTTCATATAGTTTTGAAGGATTCACCAAACATTATGTGAAACTAAAACTTGTCTTTTAAAGTATTTGTTAACCATTTAGGTCAACATCACGTGCAGAAGGTATTCAGAATCTTCTTATTAAAGAGTTAATCGATATATTAAAAATCAAGAAAAATCACTTCTATAATAGTTTGAAGTATAGAAGCAGAACAGAAATAGTAGCGATGATCCTAGAGGCAGCGAATGGCGGAGCAACTAAGACAAAAATCATGTACAAAGCTTTCCTGAGCTATGCACAACTAAGAGAATATCTCGCTGTCTTGATCGAAAATGGCCTGCTCGAATACATGGAAGGAACACAAACATACAAGACAACTGCAAAAGGGCTTAACTTCCTGAAGATGCATAGTGAGATTGGGGAGCTTTTACAGACGCAAAAGGGCTTAACTTCCTGAAGATGCATCGTAGGATTGGGGAGCTTTTACAGACAAGCGTCAGAGAACACTAAGAAGCTGCCCATCTAAATTTTTTAAAAATAAAGAACTGACCAGACACAGTGTGTGTGTCCGGCGCTACAATTATTTTGTTATTACTTGGTTGAGCCAGTTTGTCTCCGAGTGTTCCACGCCGTTAGAAGACACAGAGACATCATTAACACCTTCTTCATTACCGCCTTCTCCTTCTTCGTCTGAGCTCGCTGCGCTCACTTGTACAACAGAAACCACTTCTGCTGGCTGGCTTGGTGCTTGTTCAATTGGCTTTTCTTTGTCTTCTTCCTTGGTTGATGGAGCAGCAGTTATCGAAGGACTACTAGCTGTAATGATATTTTCTAGTGTCTGAGTTGTCAATTTTTCTTTTACATTGCTTATCTCTGCCCTTTCATTGTTTATGTGTTCTATTAGCTCGTCCGTCTGAATCTTGACCTGCTGGTACGTCTCTTCCTTCATTTCGTTACTTCTGAACTGGAGTTTTGCATCAAACAGGACTGCCTTTATGTTCTTGGCTTCTAAGTCAAGTTCTAACAGTCTTGCGTTCAGCTTATCACCTACCTGCTTTCCAGTTTCATCAAGTTCATGCAGCTTCTTCTCATATTTTATATATACTAGCTCAGCATCTTCCTTCATAGAGTCATTCTCAGAGAGAATATCCTGAAGTGCCTTTATCCTCTTAAGTGTGAGAGACTTTTGCCTCAGCAACCTCTGTGCGTCAAGCCTCCATCTAGGTATAAAGAAGACATATTCTCCTTGGATAACTAGCTGCTCGTAAGGCAGTTGTTTTAGACCACCAGAACCACAATCGACTCCTACAGCTTCTATCTCGCCGTCATTTTCTGTTATTATACCAACGGCTCTTCCTATGTAAGT
>CAYWRR010000074.1:0-9158 GCA_964460425.1 uncultured Nitrososphaera sp. | reverse complement strand
AACTCCGATAACAGCAATGAGATTCCAATATTATTCACAATAGGACAGCTCAAAGGGTAGACAAGGAGAAGGATTAATTCTTATCACAAAAACTTAGAATACGTCAAAGAGAGTCTTATACTAGAAGCTCACTCTGGCTAGCGTAAGCCAACTTCAAATCTTCTATACATAGTTCATTTGCAGCAAGCTAGCTTATAGCCATGCCATCATGATATATCTGCCAGTGTTATAGTTAATTGGAACCATTTGTAGGCTGCTCTGGCTGGTCTTATGACTCATGGCTTGGACACTTTTACCAAGCTAACACAGGCCATAGGGACTTCATCAAGTATTACAGCCGAGTTTTTAATTTTGTAAAGATTGATTCTTCCTTCTACAGACCACCAACCTTTTCGTGACCAAGAGATGGGCTTCCATAACTCCCAACAACTTTAGATTTACAGCCAAGTTCCCTCGGTCTATAACGCATGAAAAACGACTAGCGGACCCCGAAAAGGAACTTCGCTATTTTCTAGACATGATGCGACCTCTCCAAAGGAAGCTACTGGCACTTCTGATACAATTGCCACCCTCTTTGACAGCGAAAGAGGGGATGAAGAAATTAGAGAAATTGCTTGATATTCTAGACCCTGACTTTAGATATGCTCTAGAGGTAAGACACACATCATGGTTTGATTATAAAGATTTTTACAAGCTTCTATCTAACAATAACATTTGCCTAGCTTGGAGTCAATTAGACACAATTCAGACTCCATCAGAATTGACTTCAGATTTCATTTACTTGCGTTTTATAGGCGATAGAAGTATTGACGAAAAAGACTTTGGCAGGATACAGAAAGACAGATTGGAAGAGTTGGAAAAGTGGTCAAATGAGGTCAAGCGACTGAAAGACAAAGCAAAATTTGCAATGGCCGCAGCTAACAATCACTATGCCGGATTTGGCCCTGCTACTGCAAACTCCTTTAGAAAGATGATGGGTTTAAAGGAGGTTGTATGGGAAGGAATGAAGCAAAAAAGATTGTGACTGCTGGTTTTTACATCATATATATACTTCTCTGCCAGTCAAGTGCGAGCATTTCAAATGGACCGGGTGGGATGATTTGAACCCACTATCTCAGCAATGCTTTCTACAATCTGTTACGTGCTATTAATGCAAGAAGCTTTGGTTGAATTATGTAAGAAATATTCGAGCAGGATGATTTTGGGAGTAACTTTTGATAAACATAAACATGCCAGCAACTGCAGCTATTGCAGTAATCATACTATATGATACCGCAGTGGTTAGACCATAGTTATCCCATAAATATCCAAAAACAACATTGGCAACAAAAAATGTTGTTCCAATTACGACATTATACAGACCATAGGCGGTTCCTCTCAATTCAGAGGCAACATACCTTGGAATAACAGCCCTCTGAATAGTTTCAGAAATTCCTAGATATAATCCAAAAATGGTTGCAAGTATGTAAGCATAAAGTGCACTACCTGATAGCATTAGCATAAGCATAGTTGAGATAGCAAAGACAGAATATCCAATTATCAGAACTTTTTCTTTTCCCACTTTATCAGCAAGAATGCCAGAGGGTATGCCAATAGCAGTGTGTGCTACGTTGAGCGTAGCGTATATCAACGGTAAGAGACTCTCGCTTATTCCCAAATCTGATGCTCGCAGTAAAATAAATGGAAAATTAAAAGCTCCAATACCAAAGATACCTGCAATGATTAAGAGAAGAACAAAAGGTCTGTTTCCTCTTATCACTCCGTTAATATTTGAAAATATAGACATTCTTGCAGCAGAAGACTTCTTTACTACTACTTCTTTAACAAATAATATCAGAATAAGAACTGCTATGGCACCAGGTATCAAAGACAGGAGAAAGATTCCTCTTATGTCAACTATCTGCAAGAGTCCAAAAGCTGCTATTGGTCCAACTATTGCACCAAGCTGGTCTATCGTCCTATGTATTCCAAATGCTTTGCCTACTTTGGATTCAGACACAGAGTCAGCAATTAAAGCATCCCTTGGAGCTGTTCTGATACCCTTTCCCATTCTGTCGCCAAATCTAATTACAAAAGCATCAATCCAGCTAGAGGAAGCAGCAAAGAAGGGTTTTGTTGCAGTAGAAAGACCATAGCCAGCAATAACGAAAACCTTTCTTTTTCCTACCTTATCGGATAAAGAACCCGAGACCATCCTAAATGCATAACTTGTAAGCTCTGAAGAGCCCTCAATTACCCCAAGCAATGCTCGTGAAGCGCCAAGGGTGTTAACAATAAAGAATGGAAGGACACCTAAGACCATCTCTGTAGAAAAATCTGTAAAAAAGCTGACTAGACCAAGTGCAGTAACATTGCGCATTCCTCCAGCTCCAGCCCCACTTGAGGCAGCCCCGCCAGCTTCTGGTATGATAGAATCATCGGATTCGACTTTCTGGTCGTCATTATCCTCGTCAGTGGAAGTCAAATCTAGAGCACTAAGCGAAGGGATTGAAAAAATATAAAGGTGTTTTGCAAGAGCTCAATTCGCGTTTCGAGAAACAAGTTATCGGAATTCTAATCTTCTAGTTGAAGCAATAATTGTAAGAAATCATTTGAAAGCTGGTATGTATTCTTGTTTAAGAACAGGGGATTTACTAAAAATAAGTAGAGCGTTTAATTAGCAAGAATTCCCTAATTCTTCAATAGTAATTTCCTTTAGATGTGCAGAATGTCAGTGTGTTGAGCAGGACTGCTTTACGATAGAAATGCAAAACTGCATTCTATGCACAAAGGATGTCTGTTGCTGTTCTGATATTCATAATCGTAATATCACTATGAAAAACCCTCTAGCAATGGCTAAAGGAATAATAACTACTATTGATGGACCGGATAATTGCTGCACCTCAGAGTTTTGCAAGAATAAAAATAAAAATAGTAATGATACTTTGCAGCTTAAGCTAACAACGTCATCGCCGCTTTCGTCTTCGTCAGGCTTGTTCCAATTTCTTAAAGATATCAAAGGATTGTATGCAGCAGCTTTAGGAATTGAAATTCTCTGTATTGCCGCTGCTGAAATTGGTGAAAATACTGGTCTATACTTGTTTGGCTTCAATCTGATAGGGATACCGATAGCTTATGCAATGGGCTATGCTCTTGCAGGATTTACAACCTTTGTCGCAATACTTGGTAGGTATAATTATGGCTCAAATAGAAAGATTGATAGTTGCTGCTCTTCAGTTTTGGAGCAAGGAGCAGGGTTAGGCTTTATCTCAAACCTCAAAATCACTTTCAAAAACTTTGTTATCGGAATTGCTAAGCTGCCACAGCTACACAAACAACCAAACTTGAAATATATATTGAAATCAAGCACATACATTTTGGTTACTGCAGAGAGTGCATGTATTTTGACTGCGGAGACTGTAGACCTCCTATTCTATCAGTATTCTATCTTACTAGCCGTTCCTCTAGCGCTACTAGCTGGTGCCTTTACAGTAGTTGCACCAGAAGCATATAGGAAAATAAAGCAAAGGGCAGTATAACCATCGTATCTCTCCCAACAACCACGAAATGTCAGATGAATTTGCGGTGATATACGTTGATAGAAAGTATGGAAATGCCTACTCTGACAAATACAGGAATAACTGGATACCGTGTGCGGTAGAAGAACATGAACAAGGCAGAGCATTGCATGTGGATAAAAAGAGTGGAGCGCTCATATGTTATGGATATGGACATGAAAATAATTACATAAGAGGTCGAAGATACAAGATTCTCGAAATAGACGTAGATGAATGATGATAAAGAAATGGACTGGGTGGATGGACTTGAACCCACGACTTCAGCTCATCAATAGCTCTTAAGATTACTACTTTCCTATAATTGTTGTTTCTTCGCTAAATACTTGAGGAAGATGCTCTATCAGTCATACTGTCGAGTGTCAAGTAAGAATTGGAGGATGACATGATTGGTTGGTTAGTCGGTTTTTTGTTTTTGTTTCTACCATTCTTCTTTTTCTACTAGTCATGGAAGCATCGTGTCTTTGAAGCGTTAGCTGCTGCTGTACTGATTGGGCTCCCTCTGGCTTCCGCTTCTTGTTGTAGGGGAATAGTAGCTATTGTTATCACTACGACTCTAAGCAATGCCAGTACTGATACTACTGCGAATATTGCAAGTTGATGATGATTTATCAAAAATTTTTATATTATATAAATCTATTAATCTTCTTCATTTTTACTATATAGGAAAAAAGAGAGAAGAAGATTTTTAGTTTGTATCTGCTATCTCTTCGCCAGTATCTTCTGCTGCGCCTTCGCCGCTGTCTTGTATAGGTTGTTCTGCTGTATCTGCAGTAGTGTCGCCTTCATCAGTTGCTGGTGCTTCTTCTTCTTCTTCCGGTCTTCATAGGCTCGCCGTCCAGGCAGTCTACGGACCAGTACTGATGCTAGTTTATCTGCTTCTCTTGGATGCATCAAAAGAAGAGTTCCAAGAGGTAAGAACCAACACAACTAGCCACTAATAACTATTGCATATATATTCACATGATATATTTTGATATCTCTCCCACTTTCTCATGCTAGAGACGAAAAGCTTACATACCCTAAGGTGGCATCAGGTAGACTTACGGGAGAGTAGTAGAACATGGCTCTAGAGTTGGAGGAGAAGATAAAAGTACTAGAGGAATATATAGAAATTCTAAAGCTTGATTTGCTTTTTTTGATGGCGCAACGTCAACTCAAACCTGAAAATACTAATACTCAGAAAATTACAACAATCAAGCGAGAATTAGATAAAGCTGCACAAGACAAAATGAGGCTAACTCAGATTTATTATGGTAATGTCAACCGCATTATTGTTACTGCTGCTAATGCTTAGCGTTCTCCAAAAAAAATAGCCGTTATATTCACGATGCAAATAATAGTTAGATAGTATTCGGACAACGCAGGCTATCTTAGGCTTGGCGGGCGCCCATTGATAGTCTTCTGGTCTTTCATTAGGGTCAAGATTGTCTTTTATATGGCTTTACTAAAAATTCAATAAGCACTGTCTTCTAAAAGAAAATCATGGATCTTAACAAGCTTTGTGAGCGGGTGTTTATGTTGAACGATGACATAAGGTATGCTGGCGTGATCGACAGTACCGGCACTCTAATTGCAGGTGGCATGCGCAAGGGTATTGACTCTATAGTGAGCGAAACTGATGAAGAATTGTTCCTCACACAGACTGCGTTGCGCAAGTCAATGAGGGAGCGCTTTGATACATCTATGGGAGGTGCAAGATTCGCTTATGTAGAGCGCGAAAAGATGTCGATTCTTACGTTTTACATGAGGGACAAGACACTACTTGTCACACTTGAGCCAAATGTCGACTCACACACAGCAATAGACATTGCAGACGATACGCTTGAGCTACTAAACGGCAAGTCCTTTCTATAATTTGAGCAAGATCTTGCCAGCATGCATGCCTGCCTCCATCTTCTTTTGCGCTTCTTTTGCGTCTTGAAGTGGGAAAACAGAATCTATGACAGGTTGGATCTTTTTTCTAATCACGAAATTTATCAGCTCCTGTAGTTGTGCTTGTGTGCCTAAGAGAGATCCGACCATGACTATTTGCTTAGTGTAAAACATTCGAACAGGTACTGTAGCTTCATTTCCGGATGTCATGCCACAGACTGCCATTCTGCCGCCTTGCCTAAGAGTGACAATGCTTGTAGCCCAAGTTGCTGCTCCCACATGATCAATTACAATGTCAACGCCAGCGGGAACAATTTTCTTTACCTCATCAGCAATGTCTTGCCTTGTTCTGTCAATAATATAATGGGCACCCAGTTTTTTAGCAAAGTCATGCTTCGAATTTCCTGACACCGTTGTTATCACTGTTGCGCCAAGCGCCTCTGCGAGCTGGATAGTTGCCATTCCTACCCCACTTGAGGCGCCATAAACAAGGATCTTTTTCTTTCTGCTGGCACCATTTGTTTTCAACATATTCCAAGCCGTAAGGTACGAAACTGCAAGAGTGGCGGCAGCCTCATCCTTCAGTGCGCTTGGTAACCTGATGACATTTTTTTCTGGCACCACTACGCGTTCAGCATAACCTCCGTTATAGTCACTAAAGCCTCCAATGATTGCAAACTGGCTGCAGAGGTTCTCACGCTTGTTGTTGCTGTTGTTGTTATTGTTTTTTCTTCTTCTTCTTCCAGTTGTTGTTTCATTATTACTGCTACTTGTGCAGTACTGGCATTTGCCGCAGGAAACACCGGGGTAGATCATTACTCTTTGCCCCTTGAAAGCAGTAGTAGTTCCAACAATATCGCATCCGCAGATATGGGGCAGCTTGATCTTTCTACCTGCTGCCGCTGCTCCTATTCCCTGCCGGGTCCAGATGTCGAGATGATTTATGCCGCAGTATTTGACATCAATGATTACTTCATCCTTGCCTACAACAGGATCTGGAAAATCTTCATGGTACTGGAGTACGTCTACAGGCCCATGTTCAAAAAAGGCAACAGCTTTCATACTATCTTGCAGTCAGGTTATGCATTACCTTGAGGTCTTGCTCAAACTGCTCCAGCTCCGGTGGGACAGGGATGTCTATTGGGTCTTTAAGCGAGAGTGGTTTTCCTGTTTCTTTCGAGATCGTCTCTTTCTTTTTGTTCCATACCATGGAATTAAAGTCGATTATAGCCTTGGTGTATTTTGTCATTTCATCATCATCTTCTTCTATTACTTCTTCCAACTCTTCTTCTTTTCTGAATATTGCTTGACTGTGGATGGGAGTTTCACTTGAGTACATCTTTGTCCAAAGCTCCTCTACAATAAATGGCATGACTGGGGCGATCAGTAACAAGATTGTTGAAAAGCATCGGTGTAATGTATAGAGTGCAGAAAACCTCTTGCCCCGCTCCTCCTCCTCATCATCATCATTTTTGATGTTGCCGTCGTTGGTATTTGTGGTATATGCGCGCCCTTTGACCATTTCGATATAATGGGCAGCAAAGAGATGCCATGTAAAGTCTCTAATTGCGTTTGCTGGAACGAAAAAGTTGTACTCACTGTAACCGCGCCTGCACTCTTTGGCAACCCGTGCAAGCTCTGCCAGTATCCACCTGTCTGACGGCTCTAGATGTGGTGGTGCATGTCTTTCATCTATTACTTCAAATGACGACAGAAACCGGCCGATATTCCACAGCTTTGAGAGAAATTTTTGTGCTCCTGCAATCCTCTGCTCCGAGCAGCGAAAGTCATAGCCAAGATTGGCCTCGCTAGCCGACCAGAAGCGAAATGTGTCAGCTCCGTACTTTTGTATCACGGGGAAAGGATCAATAACATTTCCTTTGCTTTTGCTCATCTTTTCCCCTTTTTCATCAACGCCATAACCCATTATCCATACTTCGTGCCAAGGTATCTTGCCTGTCAGCTGAACACATCGCAACATAGTGTAGTGAAGCCAAGTGCGTATGATATCCTTTGCTTGTGGGCGAATCGCAGTCGGATAAGCATAATCAAACATCTTCCTCTTCTTGTTGTTGTTGCTGTCCTTACCAAACCTGGTCACATAAAGCGGGCTAATGCTTGAATCCATCCATGTATCAAATGTTCTATCTTCACCGGTGAATCCAGAGCCTACATTACCACACTTTTCGCATTTTTCAAAAGGTGGTTTGTCCTTCCAAGGCCGGTAGTATTTGCCATCGAAGGGAGGCAGGTTTGGAGCTTTGCAGGCGTTGCAATACCAAATCGGGATTTCAGTTCCATAGAATCGGCGTCTTGACACTGGCCAGTCGATCTTGATTGAGTCAAGCCACTTGAGCAAGATCTGACGGTGCATGTCAGGGTGGAATTTCAACTTATACGCAAGCTCCTTTAATTGTGGCACAAATTCAATCTGCTTTACATAATAGTCACGTAGTGGAATGATCTCTATTGGAGTTTTGCTTCTTTCACAAAGAGGAGTCCTGTGCGTGATACTTTCTTCCTTTTCTATCAAGCCGGCATTCTTCAACTCTTCTATAATCTTGGTTCTTGCTTGATTTACACGAAGGCCGGCATACTGTTGCCCTGCTGCTTCTGTTGTAAATCCATTCTCGTTTAGTGCAACTATTTCCTTAAGATCCAATTCGCGGAAGAGCTGAACATCGTTCTGGTCTCCATAGCTGCACACCATCACAGCGCCGGAACCAAATTCCGGCTTGGCTGAATGGTGCGGCACTATTGGGACTTCTCTGTTAAATAATGGCAAAATGGCACGCGAGCCATGTAGGTGCTTGTAGCGATCATCTTTTGGGTTCACTATGGCTGCTTGGCATGCAAAGAGTAGCTCCGGTCTTGTTGAGGCAACAATTATGTTGAGTGTATCGGATGTATTATCATTTTTCTTCTCCTCCTTCCCCTCCTTCTTCCCTGTTACCCTGAACTTCATGTAGATAAGCTTTGTAGGAATCTCGTTGTAAACAATCTCGGCGTCGGCTATCGTGGTTCCGCAATCGGGGCAATAATTGTTGGGTCTGTTGGCAAGGTATACAAGTCCTCGCTTCCACAGTTCAATGAACGTTGCCTGAGTTAGCGCACGATATTCATCAGAGTCTGTTCGGTAGTGTTCCTTGAAATTTCCTGATAGTCCCATCCTTTTCATTATCTGAATCATTTCTGCTTCCAAGTCGTCAAGGGCGACTTCGCAAAGATCGAGGAACTTTTGTCTGTCCATTTGGCGCATGCGCACCTTGTACTTTTTTTCAGTATAGATTTCAACAGGCAGGCCATTTCTGTCGATGCCAATTGGAAATAGCACATTTTTGCCATTCATTCTGGCAACCCTTGCTATCATGTCTATTTGAGCATAGTGTGCAGCAGCACCAATATGCCAAGGGCGCCCTGAAGGATACGGTGGTGGAGTATCAATTACAAAGGCTGGCTTGCTTTCATCATCATCAATTGCAAAATGGTAAATGTCCTTCTCTTCCCATTTCTTGAGGATTGCTTTTTCTATGATTTCAGGGTTCCAAGATGTTGATTGTATTTTTGGCTCCATTGTATGCTCTGCTCTGCTTTTGTCCTCTGTCTGGCGGTATTATTAATTAATATTGTTGTTATTAGCTTCTTTAATAGAAATTCTACGGATATCTCTTTTTTTGCTAGGCTTACAAAGCCTCAGTTTTCAGAAGATAATATTAATAGTAACTCCTA
>CAYWRR010000073.1:0-9177 GCA_964460425.1 uncultured Nitrososphaera sp. | reverse complement strand
AGTCAGTGAAAAGCTAGGACATGCCTAGCTATAATCTTGCATTAAGTTAACAGAGCCAAAAATACGTGGAGAAGCTTAATATAGTGACAGGAATTTGTTTTTGCATAAGCAACTACTATGTTGATTATCTTTGATGTGGAGGGTGTTTTGCTTAACGCCGAGTACCTTCCAGTTTTAGCTCAGGTTATGGGTCCTAGAAAAGAGAAAGAGATCTGGGATATCACCAACGCAGGCATCAGAGGCGAGATCAACTGGGAAGAGGGGCTCAGACGCCGAGTGCAAGCATTGATGGGAATTAGCTACGAAGACGCCAAGAAAATAGGCGAAAGCCTGCCAATAATGCCAGGCGCAAAAGAGCTTTGTTCTGCGCTCAAGAAGGCGGAATGGAAAATGATTGCAGTATCTGGCGGCTTTACAATCATCACAGATAGGCTGAAAGAGGATCTTGGAATCGATAGGATATTCTCTAACGAATTAGTATTCAAGGATGGCAAATTGGAGGATGTGATAATGAATGTCACATCAGACAAGGCAGCTGCAATTAGGCCCACGATAAGACAATGGGACATCCGGAAAGAGGATACTGTAGTGGTGGTAGATGGTGCCAATGACTTGAAGCTATTTGCTCTGGCTGGCTATACGGTAGGATTCTGCCCTGTAGACATGGTGAGAGAAAAAGCCGATGTTTCCATTGACAAGCGCGACCTGAGCCTACTCCTGAACTTGTTAAAAAAAAATTTTGGTGAGGCCGTATTGATAAATGCAGCAAGCAGAAGGTTTTAGCAACCAACTCATTTTTTAACTAACTTCTCTATTTCAATCACTGCTGCAGTTGATACAAATAACCTCTATTCGAATTTCAGATGACATTAGGCTATACAACGATCTTAGCGCAATGATCCTTGAATCAATAGCTGATAGTCGAATAGAAATCCAGAATGGTGATATTCTTGTTGTTACACACAAGATCGTATCAAAAGCAGAAGGTCGCATTGTAGACCTTGCCCGTATTAAGCCTTCGACAAAGGCGATTAGGATGGCAAAGGAGCATGATAAAGATCCACGCGTGATGGAGCTGATATTAAAAGAATCAATACAAATTTTGCGTGCAAAAAATGGTATAATTATATCAGAAACAAAGCATGGCTTTGTATGTGCAAATGCTGGTGTGGATCAAAGCAACGTGGAGGGTGATGATATGGTGGTGCTATTGCCAGTTGCCCCCGATGAGTCTGCAAACAGGATCCAAGATGAAGTAAAGAAAAAGATCGGTAAGGAAATAGCAGTGATCATAAGCGATACCTTTGGCAGGACATTTAGAAACGGCCAAACAAATGTTGCAATAGGTGTAGCTGGAATAAACCCGATCAAGAGTTACATCGGAACACATGACATGTATGGCAGAAAATTGAGAGTAACTGAGATTGCAATAGCAGACGAGTTAGCTTCTGCGGCTGAGCTTGTAATGGGCAAGGCTGAAGGCACGCCAGTGGCAATAGTCCGAGGCTATAGTTTTGAAAAGGTGTCAAAAACATCAGTCAAGTCGCTACTGAGGGCAAAAGAGCGAGACCTTTTTCGGTAATTACTGTAACATTTAATATTACGATGATATAATTTTACATGATTCGCTACTATGAGTAATTCATCTACTAAATCAATTGACGTAAGAGGACTTTACTGTCCTGAGCCAGTCTTCCGCACCAAGATGGAGGTCGAGCGCCTCAAGATAGGTGATACGCTCAAGATAGTTGCAGATGACCCTGAGTCTGAAGAGGACATTTCAAGGTGGGTCAATCGCAACGGACATCAGCTTATATCGTTAAATAAAAATGATAAAGATCTTGAATTCATAATAAAGAAGGCAAAATAGAAAAATGATAGCAGTTGCAAGACATGATATTGTCGAACAAATAGGAGACACACCACTGATTGAGCTTAGGTCATTTTCTACCAAGAATGTCAAGCTATATGCTAAACTAGAGTGGCATAATCCCTTTGGCTCTGTTAAGGATAGGGCTGCATACTGGATGATAAAGGATGCAGAAAGGAAGGGAATCTTGAAGAAGGACAAGAGTATCATTATCGAACCTTCATCTGGCAACACTGGTATTGCACTGGCAGGTATAGCAGCTGCACTTGGCTACAAAGTAGAAATTGTTATACCTGAAAAGGTGAGCGAGGAAACAAAGAACATCCTACGCGATCTGGGCGCGACTCTCCATGAAACATCCGATGATTTGTGCCCCCGGGTAGGCGCCGGCACAGACCAGAGCATTGCGCTTGCAAGGGCCATTTCAAAGCCAAGGCCTGACATTTACTACATGCCAAACCAGTATGATAACGACACCAATTTCTTGTCACACTATGAAAGCACTGGCCCAGAGATCTGGAAGCAGACAAACGGGACTGTCACTCATTTTCTTACTGGCTGCGGAACAGGAGGTACAATAACTGGCACTGCAACGTTTCTGAAGGAAAGGAACAAGAATGTCTGCGCTATTGCGATACAGGCGCAAAAGAACCATCTTCTGCAAGGATTGCGAAACTTTGAAGAATCAGCGATTCCAGAGCTTTTCAAGCGGCGCCTTGATGTAGTAGACGAGTGGATGACTGCAACTAACAAGGACTCATTTGAAGCCATAAGGCAGCTTGTTGAAATGGAGACTATGCTTGTTGGCCCTTCATCAGGATCTGTCATGGCTTCAATGTTGAAGGTGGCACATAAACTTGATCATGGTATTATTGTTGGCATTTTCGCAGATGATGGCAGAAAATTCAGGAGCCTCTACCTTAGGGAAAATGTCCTAACCGGGCAGGAATATGACAGGGCCCTTGAGAGTGCAAAATATCTATCCACACTAGCTTACTCCTGAACTGAAGGCTCATTCAGCTGACACATGCATACTAATACTGAAAGTGCTGCATCAAACTCAAAATTGAAGTAATACAATGAAGGCATATATCCTCTCTGGGCATTGCAAGCCACTTGGACTCATAAGCCATATGGTACAATTTTACACTCACGGAAAAAAATGCCTGCAGGATTATTATGTCTCTTTCAGCTACGCTTTCTTTCAGAAAGCCATTTTTCAACATCAATTGCTGCCATACAGCCAAAGCCTGCAGCAGTTACGGCCTGTCTGTATCTATGATCATGAACATCTCCAGCAGCAAACACGCCTTCAACGCTTGTCTTCGTGTGTTGCTTCAGGACGATATAGCCTTTATCGTCAAGCTCGAGTTGTCCCATGAAAATTGCAGTATTTGGTTCGTGGCCAATTGCCACAAAGAGACCACCTGTCTCGATAGTTCTTTCCTTGCCAGTATTAATGTCCTTGACTAGGACAGTTGAAATCTTATTGTTGCCCCTGATATCTGCCACCACGTTATTCCAGATGAACTCGATCTTTGGGTTTTCAAGGGCCTTTTGCTGAAGGATCTTGCTAGCACGCAGAGAGTCACGTCTGTGAACCACTCTTACTGACCTACCAAACTTTGTAAGAAATGTTGCTTCTTCCATTGCAGTATCACCGCCACCTACGACTACAATGTTTTCGCCCTTGAAGAAGGGGCCGTCACAAGTCGCACAATATGAGACTCCTCTACCGCTAAATTGCTGCTCTGCAGGGATACCAAGCTTTCGAGGAGACGCACCTGTGCATACTAAGGTTGCTTCTGCAGTATACGTCTCAGCATGAGTTGTGATTGTAAATGGCCTCTTCTTGAAATCAACTTTGAGCACCTCGTCATCTACAACTACTGCGCCAAATCTTTCTGCCTGTTGGCGCATGTTCATCATCAGTTCAGGTCCAAATATGCTGTTTGGAAAGCCTGGATAATTTTCTACTTCACTTGTAGTCATGAGCTGGCCACCAGGCAGAGTGCCTGATATAACGAGCGTGTACAGGTTAGCACGGGAACTATAAATACCAGCTGTATATCCTGCAGG
Organism: uncultured Nitrososphaera sp.; assembly: GCA_964460425.1. Lineage (GTDB taxonomy): Archaea > Thermoproteota > Nitrososphaeria > Nitrososphaerales > Nitrososphaeraceae > Nitrososphaera. The sequence goes on along the minus strand of CAYWRR010000073.1, from coordinate 5,228 downwards.
TCCAGAACCAATTATTATTACATCATAGTGCTTCTGATCTTTAAAACTGCCTGATTGGCCATCGGACAAAGTACAAAGTCACAATTTAGATACCTCTTAATAATTCGTTCGGAATGGATTGAAAGTATGGAAAATCATTGCATGAAGAGAGAGGCTACCTAAAGCGAAAAATTCAACTCAAATGGGCTGCATAGCTAAAATCTCCCAGCCCTTGGCTGACCCATTGATAATTTATTTGCCAGATTCCTGTGATAGCTGCATAATGCTCCTTTTTCAATAGCGCGTATCAGATCCTCCTGCCAGTGCGCGTTAAGGAGTCTACAATCTTTGTTATTACAAAAAGGCTCCCCGCTAGTGATAAAAAAGAATATCGCCTGCAGGGTATAATTTATGGATGCTGCAGTAATTTTATCCTCATCATCGTAGTCAATGAACCTTCCTGCGAACTTTTTCTTCAGACTGCCATTGTCTGCAGCCAGACCGCCAAGCAGCTGAGCAAGGTAGAATTCTCGGGGTTTTGCCAGAGCTTCGACTATGCCCGTTGTAGAAACGATCGAAGGTGTGCCGCATATGACAGCACGGCCATGGTAGCGCCAATCATCCTCGCTAAAGGTGCACGTCAAAAGACTAGTGAATGTGATGTGAATATGAGCCAGACTAAGTTCGGCACTAGGTATCATTTCTGCAAGCTTCTTCTGCATAACGAAACCGTCGTACAGCGGAATAGTCATCATCATGCTATCTTGTTCATGGTTTGGCTGCTTTTCAAAGGGCTGCTTGATGTCTATTATCCTTGCTTGCTCTATTATCTTCTCTTCATACTTAAATGGTGGCCTGATGTCTATCTTGCAGCTTGAAAAAATCCTGTCGATCTCCTCAACCACTACCTTGGCATTAAGTGCTGGCACTGTAGCAGTCTGATAGATATGAATAAAGCTTGGAAAATTCAATTATTAAGGAAAAATCAGAAAAGTGAGAATATAAAAGGTTACTTCGCCCTCAGTTTGGGCGGACTTGTCATCTCCTTGAGCTTGCCCAATGTAACCTCGGCCGCTTTCTTGCCGGATAGGAGCATCGCACCGAACGTCGGCCCCATCCTTGGAAGGCCATGTGTTTCTGTAACAGACATGCCTGTTGCGATTAGCCCCGGAAATACTTCATCTGTGTAGTTAACTACGGCGTCCTCGCTGCCTTCAACCCACATTGGGTCCATGCCCTTCCATTTTACGTATCCGCGGTCCATAAGGCGCCTGACAGCAACTGAATCGTGTCCTGAAGCATCGATTACGATCTTGCTTTCAAGCGCGACTGGGTCAACACACGTGATGTTTCTTGGCAGAGCAGAGACTGGCATCCAATTGACTACCACGCCGCCTACTCGCTTGTTCTTGAGTACGAGGTCATCAAATTTGGTCAGTTGCAAAAAGCGTACTCCTGCGTCGCAGGCTGCACCTATCAACTTGCTGCATGCATGCGGACCCCATGTGGCGTATAATCCTTCATTTATTTTCCTGTATGGCACTCCAAGCTCGTCCCATACCTTTTGTGCTGGTGCCCTCACGGTGACTGGATTCATCATATAGCCTCCTACCCAATATCCGCCCCCGAGGTAATTGTTCTGCTCTATGATAAGGGTCCTAACCCCAGCCTTTGCCAGATCTCTACCAGCAGTAAGGCCTGCCGGGCCGGCACCTATAATTATAACGTCAGAATCAGTATACTCTCTCATTGTTTCATTGAACATTTCCGCCACAGTTCTTGTGATTTCTTTCTCTCTCACGTCGGCAAATATCTTTGCCATATGAGATATCATCCGCCTCTGATGGTTATTAATAGATTAGGAGTTCCTAAGCGATGGTTATAAGCTATCGCTGAACTATGATGGACACGGCTTATGATTTACTAATAGACAATCAGAGTCAGTCATTGTTCCAATGCTATTATTAACTTCTTATAATTTCTTTAATAACTTTCTACCCTTTGGTATCAGATGGTTGACAACCAGATAACTCCCCTTTGCCTCTGACGGCTGGCATATTACTACTACCCCTGCCACTCAATTTGAATCAGAACATTGTATTATCGTTGGTACTTTTCCCAGGTATCCTATGTAGCGGTACCAATGCTCGACAATCTTGCCATTGTCATCTAACCAAAAAATGTCAATGCCCTCCCAATCACTACTACTACTAATACTAATGTCACCTGGCCACTCCTGATAGCAGAGCAAGACTGTATAGTTTCCTTCTGCTATCACTCGCTTGAAGTGAACATGCTTTCTAGGATACATTTTGCCATCCTCTCAAAATACTCAATGAGAGCCCCATTGCCGTCAGCCACTGTAGGGTTATGCTGCATGTAAACCTCTCCAACATACCTCTTGGCGGCTTCAGTGGGATTATTCTGGTTGAACGCTAGGTCGTAGAAGACCATCATATTCTCTTTGTTCTGCTCAAGTTGTTATTATTATTGTTGTTGTTCTATCACGATATTTCTCACTTCCTCTTATAATCAATAGACGTAGAATACTAATAGAAATACTATGGCGGCTGCTACTGCGGGCAATCATAGATTGTCCGATAGCCAACTGTATTGACACGATTTTGGCGTATATACATATGCCCTCAATATCTTAACTATCTGGCTTCTCTTGAAGTAGTATATATATATATATATATACACTTGTAGCTTCACATGCCTTAGAAGTTATGGGTCATCATAGTGAACATGGCCCCAGTAGTTCGTACAAAAGTACTTCTTTTTAGCACCATCCGGCTCTGTACGAATATGTAATTCATGGGGGCATAGCAGTCTCTACAGACTTCTTCCTCCTCCGTCATGGAAACTCACTCAGCGAGAATATCATGCTATAATACAAGATACATCAAATGCCTGCACTTGAAAATCATCATCCTAATAATGGCGGGCTTAAACCAGCGGCTTGTATAAGAAAATAACGTAGTAACGTCCTAGTAAGATCTTTACTTAGTGTAATCTTAGTGTAACACAACAAAAAGTACTAATCTTTTGCAGGTGTCTTGCTTGTCACACCACTTCCCAGTGCATGGTCTATCTTTGTTATCAGGTCAATAAGATCAGACTTGTGGACGTTAAGATATTCCTGTCCTCTGTCCTGAAGCCTTATTTTGTAAAGCCTAAGATCCCTGTGTTCGTCAAAGAACTGCTCTATCATGGTGTTTCCATGCTTTGTTGGACTCACAAGCTCGTCAAAGTGTTCAAGCGTGCTAGCCAAATCGCCTTTCTCAATTGAATACTTAGCCTTGGTGAGTACTTCTTTCATATCCTTTAGTTGTTGGACAGGAGCTGAAACTTGCTTGGTGCCAAAAAAGCCGCTTTTCTTTGTTACTCCTACCTTGTTTACAATCTCCTTGGGAAGTTCGTAATATTCCTCCTTGCCGGTAAAGGTTCTCCTTTCGTGCTTGATGACAAGACCTTTCATGGCAAGGCGCATAAGCGCATCCTCAACTTCTACCCTGTCCATGCCAGTGACCCATACTATCTTGCCCACATAATCATAACCTTGTCTTATCGACTCAAGCACTACTACTTCGATGATCCTCCTGAAACCCTCCTCTGCACGTGCATTTTCAAAGTCCCTGTCACGTACTGCCTTCTTGGCATTTTGAATGTCTATTTCTATAGATCTCTTAAGCGCGTCAAGACCATCATCGATCTTGCCGCTCAGGGTAAGGTAGCAAGCCTTGTTATACCAAGACATACCCTCGTTTGGGTTGATGTCTACCGACTTTTCGCAGCATTCAATAGCTTTGTCATAGTTTTTCATCTTATAGTAAGCAAGTCCCTTGAGGTTCCACGCTTCAGCATTGTTGACATCGACCTCAAGTGCCCTGTCATAGGAAGCGATAGCAACAGTATATTCACCTAAGTGAAAATGGGCATACCCTCTTTTAATCCACGCATCAACAAACTGTGGGTCGATCCTTAGTGCAAGGTCAAAGCTCCTTATAGCGTCAAGGAACTTTTCATTAGACATATCGTTGATACCCTTGTTGTATAGGTCTCGCTTTTGAAAATCGCTCTCATCGGATTCCAATCTCTCTTCAGAAGGGACACTGTCCTCTCTTCTACTATCCCTTCCAAACAATCTGCCCATTAAAATAAATTTCCAAATTCAGAGATAAATAGATTATGATAAGAAAAATCCTACAATTCATGAGGCTTTTATGATCTCTGGCATAATTTTTTCCCATATGAGTAATGGTGGCAGCAACAATAGGCCTCATGAAGCCCATGTTAAGATATGGGGGGATTCTTACTTCTATCTTATAAAGGGCACACTCTGTAGTCCAAGCTTGAGGACAACTGGATTGTAAATGTCAAGCCTAGCTTGACAGGGTTCGAATGGCTAGAAGTTATCAGAACTCTTATGGCTCATTGTACTCTACCATGAATAGTATTTCAAAAGCTGTCCTCTCTTAAATGAAGGGGTTCATTTTCAATCTAGCTGCACCGCCACAACTTTTTCAATCAACAAGAAGTCAGCATCATAGGCCAGATCTTGTGGCAGCAATGAATAGTAACATAGCATACTTGCTAATTGTAGTCGTATCTTATAGAGTCAGAATGGTCTCTCTTTTTATCTGATACTTACGCAGCTTGAATGAATGATGCCAAAGGCTATAACTGCTGTTCTAGTAGTGGCCTTACTTCTTAGTGCTTCGGGGACTGTTGGGTCATTTTATTTTATGAGCTCTCAAGGACAGACAACAACAGAGCCGCCAGAGCTTACTCTCAGCAGAAATGAGGCTTCACCGGGTTCTATAATTGAAGTAGAGGGCATCAATTTTGGTCCTAATTCTCAAGTTTCGATTTATTTTATGTCAGCTGAAGAGGCCGATCTCACAGATGGAAGTGCATTTGTTCTACAAGGGATCGACACAAACCAGAGTGCAACAACAACTGGATCAGAAGTTACTAGCACATTTTTTGATACTGATAGTGATGCTCTACATACATTGGGGGATCTACTTGATACTACAAGCATTTCTGAGCACAATCTGCTTGTTGTACTTGAAGAAAGCACGCTGGTGGATGGTACTTTGAGCCTTGAATGTGAAGATGTAAACATTGTTCAAGGCCCCATAAATGGTACCATTGGCACCTTTGGAGCAAGTCCTGGAACATACAACGAATGCTCAATTTCTATCTCAGATGCTGATATTACAGATACAGGAGAAATTGAGGAG
>CAYWRR010000072.1:0-9213 GCA_964460425.1 uncultured Nitrososphaera sp. | reverse complement strand
CCATTCTATTTTCAATGCTTTGCGTATGTGTTCAAGAACTTTAGTATTTGATTCCATCACTTTCTTTCGGTAGTTATCTGGTGATGTGTTTTTCATTGCTTCAAGCTTATTCATTTCTGTATTTCGGTTTTCTATTTCTGAAAAAAGGTCATCTATGATAATGTAGTCATTAGGATATTTCAGGATTTTTTGAACTGGTGAAGGTTCATGAGGATCAACTAAACCTTTTCTAAATTCTTCAGGCTTTCGCCTTTCTTCTTCTCATTTCACCAAATTACGGTATCTGATGGGCTCTAGATACTCGCTCTCTAGACGGTTATAAAGTCTTCGAACGAATAAGTCAATTCTTTCGCTACTATATTGATCGTCCTCTAGTTTTCGACGCGAAATTTCGATATCACTAACAAGTCTCTTGATAAAGTTTACTTTCCTCCGTCTTCTGCGCCAGAAGTATACTGCAGCAGACACAAATGCTCCAACCGAATAGAGTATTGCAAGCCAAAGGCCGACACCGGAAAAAAGAATGACAGGTATCTAATAATACTCCCAAAAGTGGATCCTATCGCACTTCCCTCTTCGTAAACTCCTGAAACTCTAATACCCCTACTCTGTGATTCTAATAATGTTTCGATCTCTAGTTTAGAACCAATTCCTGAAACCAACTGAGGGGCAAAAATCTCCAGAGAACTATTATTGATCGGAACAGTGGCGTCTCTTACTAGGGGTTTTGATTGGGGCTGCACCAATTTTACATCTGTTGTACTTAAAATATTTGTAATGTTCACGATTCTACCTGAACCCTGAATAAACAAGGAAAGATTATGAGCAGGTTGTGATCCATCATTGGTAACTAGCATCACAGGTTTAGAAGTGTTATTCCCTTTTACTTCAATATAGACAGCTGGATTAAGCAGAAACTCACCAACGAAATTAGCTGAAAGCATGGCCGTGACAACGGTACCAGTAAGACCCAATACAGCCGTAGTGTCAAGACCGCCTAATCTTTTCCTTTCTATCTATCAAAACAGTTTTTAGGATAAAGATAAGATAGTGAAACATATCGTAAAAGCATAATAGCGAGAAAAAGGAAAGGCAGTTCGGCAAGCTACTACTAGCAGGAGAAGCATAGTAGTAGAGTCTTTCATTTTTTCTTCTTCAGCTCTCCTATCTCCTGTCTCGCCATTTGGACTTGGCTTATCAGAGTCTTGACTAATGTCTTGACATCTGAAAGTTCTCGCTGTAGGTCGGCGAGTTCACTGTCATGGAATGTCTTCTGTTGTTCTTCTTCTTGTTTACCTTCACCACCCTCCCTCTCCGGTTCTGTAAACTTATCGGGGCAACAGTCTTGGATAGTAGTATGTTCTATACCTTTGCTTGTCAGTGCATTGACAAGCATTCTTCTATAACTTTTTCCCGTATACGGAAAAAATATCTTCTAATATCTTGTTAAACGGCCGGCCGTGTAAGATTGTTCTATAACTTTTTTGCTTGGTGCATAGAGCAAATTAGGGGGTACAGAACCCCTAGCTAACTTGCATTGAAACTTCGCGTCAGGATCTGACGTGAATTTACCTCTAAGTTTGAAGTCTATCATGCTTGCATTGAAACTGAGTCTCATGCGAGTTCCATCTAATTCACAACCACTGTTCCAATCTGATTAGGATGTAGTAGACAAAAATAAGGATACTCGCCTGCTTCGGTGAAAGTGCGCTCAAATTACAGGCTAGAAGGCTTTTCAGAAGATGTGTTATTTTGGTTTCTCAGACTAATGGCAATTTGACTGTTTTATTATAGGTAAACATTTCTTTCTCTGAAGATTTTATGATATTTTGACAAATAGAATGACAGTAGTAATTGATCCATCACTGTAGGCAAAAAAATAGATGGTCTCAATCTGATACTTTAACATAACCATAATCATGTTCGTCATATCGATAGCAGATCATAGTTGTATGATACTATATACAAGACACAATTTTCTATGTATATCCTAATGTAGTGACCAATGGAAGTTTTGATAAAACTATAGTGCGTGCCAGCAATAACTCTCCTTCTGTTCTAAGTGGGATTCCGCTGAGCAGCCAACCGGAGCAGGTGCAGGACCTTGTGCTCTATTTAGCCTTGCTCCACCCGGGTCGGCAGTTTCATTCCAGTATCAGAGACCTCAGGCTATTCACCATCATCGTAGCATTCTGACTGGATATCTTTTCTGTTCCGTCGCCAGCCGTCTCCGGCTAATTATCGCTAATTCGGGTGCCTGCAGTGAGGGAGGAGTTTCCTCTCTTTCGAGTGACCCACCCACTGGCTCACACGCAATATCTCAATGGACAGAATTGATATTAAAACCTAGGCGTTACTTACTAGTCTTCCTAAAGTAACTTCTTACCAGTTGAGGAAAGTACTCCTTTTCCAGCTCAACCACTTGCTCTTCTGTTTCTGCATCTGCGTAGTCATGTAGAAGGTTGGCATTGAGCTCAAGAAATGTGTGCCCCCACTTGAACTTGTCCATCATCTTTGCCGCAAGGTCCTTTTCATTCAAGATGTAGAGGGCGCCTGCAAGTGCCTCTACGCTCGATAGCTTGCCCAGCCTGGCATAGTTAGTTGGGTTCGCAGCCAGCATCGCGGGTAGCCTTCTCGCTATTCCCCGAGCGGCAAGGCGCTGATGCTTTAGCACCTCGTCTGCGTGCTCCCATGAGCAGTCAATAGCACACACATAATCTGCCACCGTACGGTCGCAGCTCAAAACAGGAGCTTCTGAGAATGGATTAAGCACAATAGTAGTCTTCGGGATAAACTTGACGGACTTTGCTAAGTGAAACCTGACCAGCTTGGATGCCGTACACTTGAAGGGATCGTCTTGGTGTAGCATGTAGACTAGCGGCTTCATACTATATCATTTTTAGCCAAGATCATTAAAGTTTTTATTCGCTTGACTTTGCACTTTTTGCATGCCGCCAGCGATATCTACAATGCATTTTCCATTTGAACTAAAAAAGGATCAGCTGGAGGCTGCCAAAGCATGGATTGACAATGGCTGCCGTGGATCTGTCATCTTTAGCACCGGCACCGGTAAGACTGAGATCGCATTTGAGTGTGCAAGGTGGGCAGCTAAGCTGTCAGGACAGGATCGCTTTACTATATTGTTTCTAGTTCCAAGGATAGTGCTGATAGAGCAAAATGTTAGACGTCTGCGGCGTTATGGCATTTCTGATGACTACATCGGCATTTACTATGGGGAGCGTAAGGACATTAGAGAGATCACTATCAGTACATACCAGAGTGTCATCAATAATTACAACCTGATAAGAAGTGCCAACATGGTAGTACTTGATGAGGTCCATCTTGTCAGCGAAAGCGCAGTTGCATTTGACAGCATATTCGATATTATTGTAGAAGATTCGCGCAAGGCGATTCTAGGACTCACTGCGACTATAAATGAAAAGGACCCAAAATATCAAACAATCCTAACTGTTGTTCCGCCTGTAAAGAAATACATGATCAAAGATGCAGTCACGGATGGCAGGCTAGCCAAGCCAATCGTCAAGCCAGTAGAAGTCAGCTTTACGTCTGAGGAGCAAAAAAGTTATGATGAAGCAAGTACAGCAATAAAAGATATTTCAAGAAAGCTTCAGGCCTATGATCCGGGGAAGATGACCAAGATACTAATGCGTGGAGGATCGCGGGCATCAATGGCAAAAATATGGTTTGCTCATGTGCGAAAACGCAAAGAATTGCTCAGTGCTACTGCACAGAAGCTACTTAAGGCAGCTGACCTGGTCAAAAGGCACACAGGCGAGCGCATCATGATCTTTAGTGAAACTATCGACTCAATTCAACAACTAAAGGCAATATTAGAAACAAATGGAATACCAGCGCAAACAATACACAACGGAATCAAATCAAAGGAGAGGAAGGAGATCTTGGGAAGCTGGGGTAAAGATTATTTTCCATTACTGTCAGTGCACACGCTTGAAATTGGGTACGATGTACCGCAAGTTGGCATTGCAATAATTATTGCTAGTACATCCAATATGAACCAAGTAGCGCAGAGGATTGGACGGGTCGTAAGGAAAGTAGATGGAAAGGATCAGGCGCTAGTATATGTAGTGTATGTTAGTGGTACCAAAGATGACAATGTGCTAAAAGTGGTAAGGGCTGCAGTTGAAAAGGCAGATGAAAGAACTGCTACAGTTCGCGTCTCAAAGGGCAAGAGGCCTACGCATGGTCAAAAGACTATCACAAAATTCTCATAGGTCCATGCAGGTAGACAACATGCCGTCCACGTGCTCAAAGTATGAATCGATGTCCATCTCGACTACCTTACCTGCATCAATATTTATGATGTATGTTATGTGTAGCCTGCCGTTTAGAATCTCGTCTTCAGTCACAGGGGGATTCTTGTAATATTTATCACACAATACTTTGACTCTTTTGATTTCACTAGGTCTTCTGTCACGAGGTGGACGCCTGAATAGGGCAGGTATCGGAAGGACGCTGACAGGTGGAGTCGCCAAGACGAACTGATTCGCATACTTGCTATAGCGTGCTATCTTGCTTGCAATCCTTGCAGCATAGTAGGACAGCGGATCGAGCGCGTGGTCTGGTGGAATAAAGCCTGTCTCAATTTCAACAATGGCTGCGCCATCCCCCTTTTCCGCATACACATCACAGATCAATATATCTGTCAGCTGCTTCTCCACGTCAACCTTATAGCCGTAGCGGATCAGGTGTTTGGCGCATACAAGCTCCATCGCTGAATGATTTATTTTGACAAGGTTTCTCGTATAGAGCTCTATGAGTCTGTTCTTTACAAAGTTCATTCTCTCCACTATTTCTTCAGGCTCGCCTGCTGACATTCTGCCAGAAAGTGATGTCACATCTGCGACAAACCGCTGTAAATCCAATTATCACAACAATATAGTCAGGTATGGTTTTAAAGATGATGCTCAATTAGCAACATTAAAAATTCCCCAAGGGCCATGCTTACGTTATAATGTCACTCCCAACAATCAATAAGATAACTATCCTTGGGTCTGGTATTATGGGCCACGGTATTGCTCAGGTATCTGCAATGGCCGGTTACAATGTAGCCTTGCGCGATATCGAGCAGTCTTTTCTTGACAAAGCAATGGAGAAGATAAGATGGTCGCTCAACAAGCTAGTTGAAAAACAGAAGCTGTCACAGACAGAGGCGGACAAGATCTTTGCTAGAATCACACCAGTAGTTGACCTGAAGCAGGCTCTTAAAGGTACAGACCTGCTCATTGAAGCAGTGCCAGAGGACATGAACTTGAAAAGGAAGGTATATGCAGAGGTTGACAGCCTTGCAGAGAGCATGACGCTTTATGCGTCAAACACAAGCACTCTTCCAATCACAGAAATGGCTGCACTTACAAGCAGGCCAGAGCGCTTTGTTGGCCTTCACTTTTTCAATCCACCACAGCTGATGCCCTTAGTAGAAGTAATACCTGGCAGCAAAACCAACCAAAGCATGATTGACATGGCAACAGGTCTTGTACAAAAACTTGGTAAGGAGCCAGTGCTCTGTAAAAAAGATGTCGCTGGCTTTATTGTCAACCGCATCTTCATACCGCTTGTTCATGAAGCTGTCTACTGCCAGGAAAGAGACAACGTTCCAATGACTACTATTGACTCGGCAGTCAAATTCAAGTTATCATTCCCAATGGGGATATTCGAGCTTGCCGACTATAGTGGCCTTGACGTGATACATAAAGCAACCGTCGAGATGCATTCTCGAGACAAGAAGGTCATCCGGCCCCACCCCAAGATAAAGCAGCTGTTTGACGAAAAGAATCTAGGTCAAAAGTCAGGCAAGGGATTTTTTGAATATAAAGGCAGCAAGTACGAGCGCATAAACCTGACAGAGCAAGAGGCTGCAAAGTACAATCCAGCTGCACTGATCGGAGTGGCTGCCAACAACGCGGCGTGGCTTATTTCAAACGGTGTATGCAGCAAAGAAGATTTGGAAAAAGCGCTCAAGCTTGGCATGGGGTTAAAAAAGGAGCTATTCACCACAGTACAAGAATTTGGTGTCAAAAATATCGCTAGTAGTATGCAAGACTTGGCTGCTAAATACGGACCATTCTATGCTCCTGATCCATACTTGGTCAAATATCAAGATTAGTAGTAGTAGTAGTTCTTCCTACTCATCTTGCTTTCACAGTAGTAGCAAGTATCATTTCTACGGCTATCTTTGCATCTTTTGCAACAGTTATTGGAACCCTGTTGCGCTCATCTAAAAACTTACCCCCATAAATATCTGCTACACCTCCGCTTCCCGATATCGCTACCATTGTCTTCTTGGTCATGTAGCCTACACCTAGCTCAATGAGTGTTCCTACGCCGCCACCTAATGCGATTATTCCATCAGCGGAAGATGCAACAATAAAATCTCTTGCATGGCCTATGCCAGTGCATATCACTATGTCGCAATATTCATTTGCATACAAGAACTCCTCCTGTGGTATTATCCCGACTGTGGTGCCGCCGTATTCTTTTGCTCCCTTGCACGCAGATTCCATTACGCCGCCAAGCCCTCCACAGATCAGCACTGCGCCAGCACATGCAATTTCCTTGCCCACTTCGTATGCCATCTTGCTTGCAATGTCAGTGCATCTGTCCTCATTGTAACCAATCACAGCAATCTGTAGCTTACGCATAGGCCTGAGCAATAATCATTGTTAGAATTATAGTTTTCGCAGATTTTATATGTTCTTACCACACAGATAAGAAAAAATTAAGCCAAATCAAAAAGCGAAACAAAGTAGCAGAAATACACCCTTGCATAGTCCGTAATTCTAGTAGTAGTAGTTGCTTTGATAACATTATTGTGACAAGTCGGCTTTAGGTGATTCCACTAGAAGTTGCGATTATGTCGGAACTTCATAGATAGGACAACAATATAATACTCAAAAATACATCCTAAAAAGCTGTTCAGACCATTCCTCTGAGCAGGTGTGCAATTAACTCGAAAGTTAAGCCTTAAGGGTAAATAGAAGACAACAAATTCATGTTTTGTGTTTTGTATTAGTTTACAAGCAGAGTAGGAAGGGAGGGACTAATGGGGGTCTTGTCATATGGAGGCTCCAATATGGAAAGTATTCCTGCGTGCCAATTCCTCCTATTGAAAATGCCTATAACAACCAAGACTTAAAACTGTAACAGGAGAAATCATGTTATGAAGTTCCGGGATAGGATTGATGCTGGCAACGTCCTTGCAGAAAGGCTTGCAGAGTATGGATATACCCCTGCGATAGTACTTGGGATTCCGCGTGGAGGCATCATACTAGCAGATATTGTAGCCAACAAGCTTGCCGCAGACTTTGACATTGTGATACCAAGAAAGCTCGGAGCACCGGAGAACGAGGAACTTGCGATAGGTGCAGTGATGGAGGATGGTACTTCATATATTAATAAATATATCGTAGATGCGCTGCGAATACCACAGAACTACATCGAAAGTGAAAGAGTTCGTCAGGCCGCAGAAATCAGGCGCAGATCTGCAGCATACAGAAAGCCGGGTCTTAGTTATAAGATTGCAGGCAAAAACGTCATTATAGTTGATGATGGCATTGCCACGGGTGCTACAGTCATTGCTTCTGCAAGATGGGCAAGAAAGCATCACCCATCAACCCTCACTATCGCGGTTCCCGTCGCGCCCCCTCAATCTGTGGAAGTGCTAGAACAGGAGTCTGATTCTGTTATAGTATTGCACATGCCCCACGATTTTGGATCAGTAGGACAGTTTTATGAAGCGTTTGGACCAGTCTCTGACGATCAGGTGACTCAGATAATGCGTTCAAGAGGACTATTGCTGTAGAACTAATATATGGCATTAATATTGTCAAAATTGAATGGAATTTCGCATCAAAGACACCACACTTGCCAAAGAAGGCAAGAACCGTATCGAGTGGGCAGAAGCGCACATGCCTGTACTGGTTGCACTGCGTCAGAAATACGAAAAAACCAAGCCTCTTAAGGGGATAAGGGTTGCAGGATGTCTACATGTTACAAAGGAAACCGGAGTCCTTGTTAGGACGCTCAAGGCTGCCGGCGCCGAGCTGTCATGGTGTGGCTGCAATCCATTGAGCACACAGGATGATGTTGCTGCCTCCTTAGCTCAGGATGAAGGTATTTCGATATTCGCAAGCAGAGGCGTGACACAGCAGGAATATTATGATGATATCCATTCTGCTATGATGATCGAACCACATGTGACTATTGACGATGGCGCAGATCTGACCGTTGAGATGCACAAGAAAAATTTTAACTCAATAAGAGGAGGTACTGAAGAAACAACTACTGGCGTCATCAGGTTGCGGGCTATGCAAAAGGCGGGGAAGCTAATGTATCCAATTATTGCAGTTAATGACGCTGAAACAAAGCACGACTTTGACAACATTTATGGCACTGGCCAGTCAGCCTTGGACGGTATAATACGCTCAACTAACATTCTGATTGCGGGTAAGAATGTGGTTGTTGCAGGCTATGGCCACGTAGGCAAAGGCATTTCCAGGCGTGCAGCAGGCCTTGGTGCCAATGTCATTGTTACGGAAGTTGATCCAATACCCGCCCTCAAAGCCAAGATGGATGGCTATGCTGTGACCAAGATGGAAAAGGCAGCTGAAATAGGTGATGTTTTCATCACGACTACAGGTTGCAAAGATGTCATTATTGACAAGGATATCACCAAGATGAAAGACGGCGCAATCTTGGCAAATGCAGGTCATTTTAATGTTGAAATTTCTATACCAGCGATAGAAAAACAAACAGTACACCAAAATAAGATCAACGAAAACATAACGCAATATGTTCTCAAGAATGGCAGTAGGATATACCTGCTTGGAGAGGGTCGCCTTGTCAACCTGGCTGCAGCAGAAGGCCACCCTTCAGAGGTCATGGATATGAGCTTTGCCAACCAATTCTTATCAGTAATCAAGCTAGCACATCAAGGCGATACAATGAAGCCGTCAGTATACAACATTGACAGGAGCCAGGATCAAGAAATCGCACTTGCCAAGCTGCAGTCAATGAGCATCGAGATCGACTCGCTAACACCTACTCAAAAGACATACCTTGAAGGTTTCAATGAGGGGACATAGTATTAATTATCGTCGTGCCAAGACCACAAAAAAGGCGGATGGGTAGTCTAGCCTGGTTAGGATACCTGTCTCACACACAGGTGGTCGAGAG
>CAYWRR010000071.1:0-9215 GCA_964460425.1 uncultured Nitrososphaera sp. | reverse complement strand
ATGCGGCATAGGAAATATCATCAAACAAAAACAAGATTATTAACTAGCCATATTTAGAATATCATTCTATTAACTAGTCATAATCTTTTTTTGGTAGTTAGTCGATAATGCAACTCCAGGAAAATATTGGTGATTCAATATTCGACTTGACTTAGCCATCGCTGGAATACCAGAAGTTGTTTGTGCTAAATGTCTGAAAAATGAGGATGGATGTCACAGAATGATGTTCTGATTATATATGATTATATCATATCTATGAAAACTCCCACTAATTGTTCAATCTGCTGTATGTTCCGGAAACAAATACTCTGAAGTACAATAATACTGTAGAGAATGCAACATCTATGGAATTACCAAGAGAGTTCGGACAAGCTATTTTAGTCATAGATAAGGTCATAAATCAGCTAATTTAAGACTTCGTGGTTACAATAAACTAATTTAGATTGATATTTTAATCATTTATAATTTCTTGTGTAAATAAAGTAACTAAAAAAGAAATGAGATGATTTTAGATTCCGAATCTTTCATCATCTATCAGATATTCACTCCAGCTATTGTTGTTGCTAATTTCTCTGTCTATTCCTTTCTATTTTTATCCTATGTGGTAGAGCCTCATGGCACTTGCTGTCAGAATTGTTGGCTTCTATGTTCAAATACTGTATCTGGATCAATGAATGGACAGTTTACAACATGTGTTCCGTTCATAGCAGGAGTAACAGTTACCGATCCAGCTTGTGTCATTGCAGCAACGTCACTAGTAGTTTCTAATATCCTTGCCTGAGATGGGTCATTCCATTCTATGAATGATATAAACCACATTGGACTATAATTCTGGTCTCCCGGAGCACTTTCTCCTATTCCTGCCTGAAATCCCATAGGCCCTGAACCATTTATTCCATTCATGAACTGGAATAGACCTGGCGCTGCGGGGCTCCCAACCAACTGCTCGTTGGCAGGTACATAAGATACTCCCATCATATTTGCTGGCATATCCGGTGTTGCATCGGTTACAATATAGTATATTGTCTTTCCGTCTGGCCCCCAACCCCTATGCGCCACCATAGTTACGATCATATTTTCTGTGTCTATATCCAGTACTTGTCCTCCAATGTATGGAGTATCATCGTTTATGCTATTCGCATCTTCTCTTATCATTAATGAACCATTTTGCCATTGAATTGCGGGATGATTAGCAATGATATCTGTCTGATTAATTGATAGTTCTCCGTTCTGCTCAGCAGCTGTAACTTCTTCCACTGATGTTAATTCCCTTGGAGTTGCGGTGTCACCCCATGTAACTAGATTAATCTGCCACAATGGACTATAACCTTCATCTCCAGGCTTTCCATTTACAACTGGAACCTGAAATCCAAACGGACCATCACCTGCAATCCCATTGGTAAATGCATATGCCTGAGCTCTAGCGGTTTCTGGGGTCTCAGCTAGGACAGGTGCATAGTTTACCTGAAAACCTGTCATGTTCGTAGCTTCTGCTGCTGTCTTTTCATCCGAAACATCCGTTGCTATAAAGTATATGTCGTTTCCATTCTCGTATCCTCTTAGTAACGGAATGTCAATTGGTACGTTCGTTCTTGAAAGCTTGAGTACCGATCCTGGTTCTGGTTGCTGTTGTGCTAACGCTTGTTGTTCTTGTTGTATCGAACTAGGTCCTAAGACGGCTGTCGCAGTTAGTAATAACGCCGCTATCGTCAGCGTTATAGGTCGCACGTATACCGCCGGTATATTCTTCCTGGTCCTGTAGTCCTTTTCACCTATATTTCTGAATTCGATCATTAACATCTAGAATTAAGAGTAACTATAAATGCGCACCCTATAACCTAAAGAGAATTTGTTTAACTGTTCAACTCATGCTATAACTGATAGCGAAAGATTATCACTTGTCTATATCTGATCTCCGAGTTTCTGCTCGGTAGTGCTATAGCCGGAACCAACTTGGGCACCTTCTTTGGAACCATCTTGGTGGACACTTGCATTCATGTGGTACTATAGGGTTTCAGTTTATATATTATACATCAGGCTTGACTCAATAATGGATCTGTTATGGAATGACAAAAGAACAAGACAATTTGTTACAAATGTCGGTCTGATTACTTCAGATGGCCCTCATGGTCCTACAATAATGGCTGCGGGATGGACTCACCATATCTCATATTCGCCTAGCTTGATTGCTGCCCATATCAGATAGAATCTAAAGGATTTGGTGTCAGCAGCGGAGAATCGAAATGTTATTTGTAGCATAGCAGGAAAGTGTTCGGGTACTTATGTAGATAAGATCTAAGTTCTTAAGGAGGCTAGCCTTGCAGCCTTTTATGACTCAAAGCGAATCAAAAAAGTACTAATGGTAGTGCGAGCTGCACTGAACACCGATCGTACGTTATTAAAGCAGGAAAATCTGGGTGATCATATTATATTTGTTGGGGAAGTCATAGAGATTTCAGCAGATGAAAATATACGATCTCTACTGTATCACAATGGCAAATACTAGAGATTAGGTGAGGCTATAGTGAAAGTGAGCCTTCAGCTGACGTATTTAAGATAATCGACGAGTTTGCTAAAAACACAGCAGTACAAGAGGATAATAATTACAAATCAATTACAAATTCGATCTTCTGTTGTCATCTCAACTTTGACAGTATCTATTCTAACACTTGTCCTGAAACATACCTTGGTTGGGGATTTACCAGTGCTACTTCTAATGCTGGTTTATTGTGTTTTATTACTAGTAGCCATTCCCGTCTTGCCCCGAGAACCATTCTAGGTATTCGGAAAGATATCAAAGACCTTGAACCAAGTAGGTTTGGATTAGACCCGCTAGTGGTTATGACTAAAAGGAAACCATTATCAGTATTAAAAGCTATAAAATATACATTTATGACAACCGGTAAGTCAAAAACAGTGCCTAATAAGACACTGGATCAACTTAGATATGATAAAGAGATTGTCGCAAGTGATGGGAAAACATTAATCAGGACTACTCATAAATTCATTGAAACCAAGCTAAAACTTAATAAATCAACCCTTATTGCTGGCTTTCCAGGTCCAGGTCTTATTGGATCAATAAGCACTAACTATATTATCGACAAGCTCAATATGCGTCAGATAGCGTGTGTTGAATCTCCTTTCATTGTTCCAGGTGTTATCTATACTGATGGAAAGCTAAGGCACCCATTTAGATTATATGCAAATGAACTAGGTAATGTGTGCGTTCTTACTTGCGAAGCTCCTATACTGATACAGGGCATCCATTCAGTGTTAGATACCGTAATGAAGTGGTCAGTGAATAATGTTATAGAGGAAGTTCTAGTTCTAGAGGGGATAGCATTCAGGGGTATGCCCACTGCTGACCGGAAGCCAATTGTTCTTTCTTCTAATACAGGTGATAGAGGTGATAGCAGGGATAGTGAGATGCAAACAGGAATTGACACTAATAACACTGACCAACAACAGAAGAAGCAAGATGAAAATAATACTCTACTAAAATATTTCCAACAAAATACTTTCATTGGTGGCATATCTGGAGGCCTACTATCAGCTTGTTTATCGAATGAAATCCGATGTTCTGCAGTTCTTATCCCTGCGCCTAGCGGAATACCTGACCCAGAAGGAGCTGCAATTATAGTTGAATCAATAGGAAGTATTGCTAAGAATAAAACCTTGGATATAGATGTAAGACAACTCAGAGAGCATGGAGAGGAACTCAAGAAACGTATGGAAGAAATACTTAGATCGGTTCGTGAGCAGCAGGGGGTGGGGGCGGAGGAACAACAGCAATTGATGTATGGTTAGTTGCATACAGGATAATTAGTGGATATATTCTAATAATAGACTTCAATGCTTAGATTGTCACATATGTAAGATCCGAAATTCGAAAAGGGTCTTCACGCCTCAGCCGCCCTTGCTACTACCTCTGAAAGTGCTGGATGGATATGAATAGTTCTAGAGATAGAGTTAACGGTACCATCTCCAGATTTCATAGCTACAAGAACTTCATGAATAAGAACTGACGCCTCACTTCCTATAATATGGCATCCAAGTATCTTTTTATCTGCTTTATTTACAAGAAACTTTACAAATCCATCTTTGTCTTCGATTGCCTCTCCCATTGCAGTTTTAATGTATGGGTAAACAGATTTGTAATAATCTAATTTCTTATTTTTTAAGTCTTGTTCTCTAAGTCCCACAGCAGCTACCTGTGGCGAGGAAAAAATTGCATGAGGCATTGCATAGTAGTTAACTGGAATCCTATTCTCTGTAGAAGACATTATATTATTATATGCGTACTGGGCCTCGTTGTTTGCGTTGTGTTTGAAAAGATGCCGTCCGACTATGTCTCCAAGCGCGAATATACCTTTTACATTAGTCTCAAGATACTTGTCTGTTACAATATAACCTTTATCATTGACATTCACCCCAGACTTATTAAGGTCAAGTGAATCAGAGTTTGGAACTCTGCCTGCAGCAACTAGCAGTTGGTCAGAAACAACATCCAAGTTTTCTCCTGAAGCGTCAGATGTTTTTGTTGCAGTTACGTGAAACCTAGGACTCCCATTGTACATACCCTTTGAGACAAATTTGGCCTCATACCCTAAATAGACGTTATATTTTTTAGATAATATTTGAGTAAACTTTTGGGAAACCTCTTCATCTTCTTTTGGAATTAATAGATTTCTTTTCTGCAATATATTTACCTCTGTCCCAAGAGCCCCAAAAAAGTGTGCTAGTTCGCAGGCGATGTATCCCCCACCTATAATTGTAAGTGTCTTTGGTTGCTTTTTTATTCGAAAAATTTCGTCGCTGGTGACGTAACCTGCCTCATTTAGACCATCCACATTTGGGATTCTTGGCCTTGTTCCTGCTGCAATTAATATTTTGTCTGCACTTATTGTATTGCCATAATCCTTTCCTAGCGCAAGTACTTTTTCTGATGCAAACCTACATTCTTTATTGAAGAGTTTGGGATTTTCTATCTCCTCAAAGGCATTCCTTATTTGATTGGAACTTGAATCAGTAATGTTATTTACGCGTTCAACAATTTTTTGGAAATCGACTGTAAAATCATTGACCGTAATGCCGAAAAGATGCGCTCGTTTTATTATTTCTGCAACGTCAGCGCTATGGATTAGCAATTTAGATGGAATACATCCCCTATTTAGACAGGTTCCGCCCATTCTCCCTTTTTCTACGATGGCTACCCTAAGGCCTTGTTGATAGGCGGCATTTGCAACATCAAGTCCAGAACCACTTCCGATAACTATCAGATCAAATTCTAAATTTTTTTTGCTGCTTTCAGCTGTCAAATTAATTTAATTACATCTTTATCCTAACAAACAAACAATATATCTTATTCCCTTTCACTACTGGAGGATTTAAACCCATTTTATATTTTGTATAGTATACCGAAAATATTCCTGTTTACATCGTCCAGCTTAGAATTAATATCGGGATGTAATAATAAATAATATTGTTTAGGAAAATCCTTATTCCATATGTTAGCTCCGAGTTATCAGACAAAGCTATCAGCCAGTCTATAGAACTATCTGCAGTAACTGGATCTGAGCTAACATTATTTCATGTGATTGAGCGAATCCCTGTGCCTGGTGCATTGGGTGTAGATGCAAAATCTACAAAAACAGGTGAAAGGATTTCATTACCGGATCGTCTCAAAGAGATATATCAAGAAATAAGATCAGAGATGTTATCTGAATTAGAGCGAAAGAAGAAAGAACATGAAAAATCAGGAATTTCCATAAATATTAGAATAGATATAGGCTCACCAGCAGATAAAATACTTGAGCTTGTCAAGAGTGAAAATATAGATCTTGTTGTAATGGGAAGCAAGAAAAAAGAGGGGATTTCGAAATTTATACAAAATCTTGGCAGTGTTACAAGGAAGGTGGCCGAAAATATAGACTGTCAGCTTCTAATTGTAAGATAGAAAAAAGGCAACATTGGCAGTGATGGTTTTTCATTCCATGCATCGAATTCGTCATTTACTTATATAAGGGAACACATCTTGAATTCATCCAATTTAAATATGTGAAAAGATAAGAGTGTTTTCGAGTTAAAAAAAGAAGACATGCAAAACTCAATCAATTCATCATCAACAATATGTACAAGCTGTGGTAGCAGTTCTCAAACAGTAATTACCGACCATGAGTCAGGAGAGATAATATGTAGCAACTGTGGCATGGTTATCTCTGACAAGATTGAAGATACCATTCATCAAGAGCGGCGCACCCTCACGTTCGAAGAATCAGACAAGAACTCTAGAACTGGAGGTCCAACTTCTTTAGCTCGACATGATAAAGGTCTTGCAACAATAATCGGAGCAACAGATAAAGATGCTGGTGGTCGTAAGATAGATAATTCCACCCGTTCTAACTTTGAAAGGTTAAGAACTTGGGATTCCAGAATACAGTTTAATTCTACAACTGATAAAAACCTTTCAAAAGCGTTCTCTGAACTCCATCTACTAAAGGACAAACTTGGATTATCAGATGCTATAATGGAGAAAACAGCTTACATCTATCGAAAAGCAGAGGGAAAAAGATTAGCTAAAGGCAGAAGTATCAGTACGATATTGGCATCAGCATTGTATATCGCTTGCAGGGAAACAGATACTTACAGAACGATAAAGGATATCGCAATGGCAAGCTATATCAAACCAAAAAGTATCGCAAGAAATTATAGGCTATTAATCAGCGAGCTTGATATCAGGGTTCCTATTGCCGATCCTCTGAGATACACTGCCAAAATTGCAAACGCCGCTAAATTAAGTGAAAAAACTAAACGGCTTGCTTTCAATACAATGAATGAAGTTATAAAAAAAGAAATACCTGCAGGAAAGCATCCTGCTAGCCTGGCAGCTACGGTACTATATGTGGCAAGCAAAAAGACTGGGGAGCATATAAGTCAGGATAATCTGGCAGAGGCAGCAGGTATAACAGGAGTAACGATTAGATCAAGACTCAAAGAGTTGAAACGAGATGTTGACATGAACTGAGAACTCTTCATTTTCTTTATACCTTTTGTTGAGTCTAAGTTGAGCCTACTTTCTTTATACCATAATGGGGAGTTAGTGACTTGACTTTTTCTTTTACCATGAAACTAACAACCATCACCAGCGTTATAAATACATCGATATAATATATGTGGCATGATATTAATTAGCTCCAAGATATTTTTAAGACACTAGATAGTTGCTCTATTGACAAAATGTTTCAATGCCAACACTGTAAAAAGATTTTTCATACGAAGACAGGGTTTGAAAAGCATGAGGTAGAGATACATCGTAAATCGCGATATACTGCTGGTAAGGTAAACTGTAACAAAAAATACAATAATAATGTTGCAGATAAGACAGAATTCGTGCTTTTAGGACGTGCGGCCAAAGAAGAAAAGGCTCGTAAGAGAACAAGAGGACCATATCGAAAATCTATATCCTCATCAACATCTAAATTCTATAAATCATAGTTGCTAAGCCTATAGCAATTAGTTTGTCTCATAATTCGTAATCATCATACAGGTTATCAATAGGGATTATTAACTAGCAATAGACGAAAATAAAGGTATCTAATTTAAACCGTATTGAAAAATCCACAGAATCACTCTATTGTAATTGGTCGAAGTTCCACTGACACTATATATTCCTATTTCAACGATGGAGCTTGAGTAATATTCCTGTACAGTGATATAAAGGGTTATTTTACTACCAGCACAGGACAATGTGAATATGTTAGTACACCTGAGGCTACACTCCCAAGCAACATTTTCTTAACGCCTGACATGCCCCTTGTTCCTACAACTATTAAGTCAGTATTAATCCTTTCAGCATATTCTACTATTGCAACTTGCGGGGAAGCACCAGTTGAAATAACTTCCGTCGATATAGTAATACCACCTGTGTTAGCTGCCTTGGCCTTAATTTTGGCAAACCATCTATCTGCTTCTTGTTCCATGTGTTCTCTAAACTTAGGAGGAACTATACCAAATAGTCCAGAAGAATGTCCAAATTTTATTTCTGACGGTACGACATGTAAGAGAAACAACTCAGAATGAGTCTTTTCTTTAGCAGCAATAGAAATAGCATAATCAGCTGCGGCCATAGATTCTTCTGAACCATCCACTGCGACCAATATCCTTTTAAACTCATTACTAATTCGCACCGATGACAACTTTAACTCAAATAAGGTAGATAAATTTAGCTCTAAAGTAGTGGTTTATGGTGATAATAACCTTCCTAGAATTTCTCTACCAATGAGTTAATATTCATCTTGTCATTTACTCATATTAATACTATTTCTCTTGAATTATTCCAACGATTGTCTTACACTGCTTGCATGAAACCAAATAACCTTTAGCCTCATTTGGAAGTCCTAATTCTTCTGTGTCGTAGCCAGTTGAGGTGATATCAGCACCACATTTTGTGCATTTAGCCATTATTTATTTTTTAAGAACCATGAATATGAATCTTTTCTGTCGCAACTAACTAGTAATAAGGTAACGATTAACATTGAAATGTCTATCAACTACAGAGATGATGTATCATTAATGTAAAAATATTTGCTGTTCAAACATTATTAATGATGATATTCTTTCGTATGATTCCATAATTCATTTTCTGTACCAAATGCCTTTCCACATCTATCACATTGTCCTTTTCCACCTACGACTTGCTGTTCCTTAGCTTTCTGTTTGTTATGTTTTCGTCGCATCAGGTAGTCTGATAAATGCATTAATATAATTCCAAATCCAAACATAAATTATCTTCGACATTATAGTATATATTTCCTCCAACTTCAATTGTGTAAGACAGAATTATTAATGGTAAGATTAATTCTGAGCCACTCTATACTCCCGCTTCATCAGCTTTTGGGGTATTGGGTGAAACATTTTCGCGAGTATCTGCACAGTCGTTACATATCCATATACTATTGATATATTTTCCTCTCTTTAACTGTCCCTGTTCTTCAACCTCAGATTCTAACGAATCTGTTACAGGTGAACCACACTTGATACATTCTGGTATCAACTTTACCAAGACTACGTATCCTCTCTTTACTTTCTTTACCATCTTATAAAAATTTTTTACTACAACGTACGCTAGAAGACCGCACGAAATTAGTTATAAAGTTAGAGCTCCTACCTTTGCACCCATGGAAATTGTTTATACCTTTTATAGTACTCAACTAAAC
>CAYWRR010000070.1:850-9479 GCA_964460425.1 uncultured Nitrososphaera sp. | reverse complement strand
AACATGCTCTGGATGCGGCGAATCAAAATCAAATATGTATTTACAATATTGTAGTAGTAGCAGAAAGACAAATAGAATTCAGCTCGACATCGACAAAACACTTAATCTCACACATTTATAATATCACTATTATTATTAGTGAATCAGTGCTTCTTTAACTGCATTACAAATTGTTTCTGGCTCACCAGTTTTCGGATTATATCTTGTGGCTTCGTTCCTGGTAAAATACTTGCAATTTCTCTTGCTGCGTAAAGAGCTGATACAAAGATAGCTTTGCATTATGGATGATCGCTTTGATGCTTTGGTACAGCTGGAGTCCATTGATGCCTTCCATGCGAATATCCAATACTAACAGATCATAGAGGAAGGGATCGGATACATATTCACGCAAAGCTGAACTGGAGTCGATGAATGTTTGACTTCAGAGCCGACCGATGATAGAAAGTGTTCGTATGTTAGTGCTATATCTTCCTCATCGTCAACGATGATAATGTTCTTATTATTTTTGCCTGCAATCTGTTTACTACGCGAATCTGTTTGTTGCTGCACGTTAGTCATTGCTGATGCTGGCTTCGTCTGAGTTGTTGTTAATGAATAACTGTAGGAGGACCAAGGGTATTCGATGCTTTTCTCTCCTACGTTGCTTTCGCTTTTTAAATCAGATAGCACCCTTTGTCTTTTTGATTTCCAAAGGTGGAACTTTTCCTGGATCTATTGGAATGCTGGAATACCAACTGTTGGAAACAGATCAGTCGTTGGCCATTGGGTCACTTTGTTTGCAATGTCCTTCAACGCAACACCATGAGTAGCTGCATGAAGCATGCCGGGATAGCCCTGGTTTAGAAATAGAACAAATGATAACTTGTCTGATCGACGAAGAATTAGATTAGAATTGCTTGCCAACCAGCCGTTATGCTGAACGGAGTCTACTAATTTGCCACTGCTGTCAGTCAAAGTCTGTTTAAACCAGCCACGTAATACTCCAGTCCAAGTTGGATGCGCAGTTCACAGAGTTGTCACGCTAGAAGGCTTTAAAATAGGATTACTATATCCCATGTCAAATGATGCTAGCACTTTTGCGTAATCAACTGTTGCCATAACCCATCCGCCAACAGAATCAAGGTTCTCTTGATTCCACCATCCCCCATAAACTCCTGGAACTAAAGGACGATCGGGCGTTATCACACTTGCTTTTACACCAGGAGTGGCAGGATGATATCGCACTTCATCTGGAGTCTTATCCTTGACTAACGAACGTACAAGTCTGGCACGTGTAATGCCCAGAGGTTTGAAAACGCTGTCTTTTACGGCATTTATGTAGTTTGAAGATGAGACGATTCTGCCTAAAAGGCTAAACCCATAGTTGGAATAGATGGTCTTTGTGCCCAGATCAAATTGCATAGGTTTTCCCAAATTCTTAAGAAGCCAAAATCCTTTCTTAATAAAATTTCTTCAATGTTAAGAAGTTCACCGCTCCGTCCTTCTTGTTAAGAAAGTTTTCTTAATATTTTTCTTAAGAAATAACGTTGCTTCAATGGAAAAAGTATCGTTTTTTATTAAGAATAGGCATCATTTGAATTCAACACCGCTACCGCAACCGCCCGAAAGAAAGGTATGGACTGGGCGGGATTTGATTCCTGCATATAGGTGGATTCAACACTCTGGTAGCATTAAAGTTTATGTGTCAACGGTTAACACCTATTAGACGTTTGCGGACAATTACACTAGAACATATGTATCGAAATTAAAACAGAGGTTAATTTAATGGACCTATAAAGGTTGAATGGTCATTACCAAATCAATTAGCCTTATGTGCTCGTCACTACTCAGATTGCAGGTGGATCTACTGTTGCTCCAGAATAATCATATTATGGGTCAGAGGAAGGTGATGCAGATCCTGAAGCTAGTAATATGACAGACGTTAAGGTATTAGGAAGACCTCTGACGTTTTGGCCTGAAACAAGAACACAAAGAAAGAGGTCTAATTGCCATCAGTCCATGACACGATATGATACAGCGGAGTGTGCAGATTTATCGCATGTTTCACGAAAGATTGGCGTTAAATGATCATAGCATGCACTAATGTAAATGACAAATGATGAAAACTAGGTAGTAGGGTTAATCAATACAAAGTCTGCGGCCCTCCTTTCCATGAAATACTGTCATCGCTGGTCTTTTCTAAACCATGTCTTTGCGCATTTTTTCTTTTTGTAGTATCACAGGAGGGTTTCAATTCTAGATCTATAATATCTTGCATACAAATCATGCATAACGTTGGTTAGTTGGACGCACTTCCTAAATAGAAAGATGTGAAGCGATAAAAGTAACTATATTATGGGAACATGAGACGCCAGCAAAAATGTTGCAACGATATATATCACATCACTGTCTGAGGTTACAACCATGGCCGAAGCGATTTGTGGTCAAATTCTATTCTTTTCCTAGAGATTTAAGAAATTCCAAAACCTTTTCTGCATTTGATCCCGGTGGAATTTCTATGAAACCATTTCCATATACCTGAAAGTCATCTACTATTCTGACAGCTCCTGTTTCTAGGTTTGTCACTGAAACCGGCGAAGACCATTTCTGGGGTTTATCTGAAATCAGAAGTCTCGCGTTGATTCCAGCCGCTTTAAGGTGGTTAAAAAGCCGTGTGAGCTGCACTCTTGTCATTCTGCTCACAAAATCATCTCCAATTCGTAGTCCCAAGCCTTTTGCAAGCATCTTTCTAACTGCATCTTTATTCGGGAAAATATCTGGTTCAGCTGTTTCACAGCAGCCATTCCTGTACCTCCTTCATAGAACGGTCCCACATGAGCCTTTACCACGACATTTCCTGCTGCATCTGCTGCGGCTTCAACGTCTCCTTCAAATAGTTGCGTTTTATATGGTCCCCGATCGATAGTTTCGGCTATAGCTTGGGCTTGCTGTCGAACAGCACTGTTTATAACAATTGTTAGGTCTCCCTCACACTCTTCTCGTGCCTCGCTTTATTGAGCAAAAACGTTTGATGTCGAGTTCATAGTCGCTGTAAAGATAAAGAATATGCGGCTAAGGTTGCAATGAAAACTTCTTCTCTTATTCTAGAACTACATTTGACTACAATAGCTTTAGCGAAATACATATGGCAAATGGTTTGTAGATCATATTAAGGGGATACTTGCCCTTTTCTGTCCAGGGGTCGTATACATTGGTGATGTTTAGAAAAAACTCCTGCTTTGCAGGCATCGTATTAATGTAATAGAAACTGAAGTAAATAACTGTAGTATTAGTTCAACATGGCCAGAACGCGCCTCTATTGAACTTTTAGATCCTCCAATTTACGGTAGATCTCACACGCTATGATTTTTACAGAGATAGTTTACTATGATTCTGGGAGTACAATTGAAATCAATGGCCTCGCATCTTCAGGCACATCAAACATTTCAAGTACAGTGTACAAATCAGCGCCTTCCTTCATTTCCCCCATGGTCTCTTTTCTAATGTTTAGCCCCCTTTCTCCAGCTTCTATTGCTCTAGTGGTTTCTGCAGATAAGGCTTGTGCGCGAGCCACTGGTCCTGCCACAACTTCAAGTCTCTCTGCTTTTCCCTTGTATTTGTAAGCACGATCAAACGGATCAAGTGTGGTACCCCATTTTATATTTCCTTCAATATCAACTATCCTATAGAGATAAACGCCGTAATTATTCCCCATTATAGCTCTGAATCGAGCTTCACTCATAAGGCCAGCCTCAATTCGATAGGTTCTTCGGTAGGCTCTCTTTTTTCTCGATTTTCCTGTTCCTTTAGCTCCAGTACCTGGACGATTCGTTCCCCTATCGTCAGTTCCTCTGCTAGTTGAGCCTTGTCTCCCTTTCCCTGAGTGTCCTGGTCTCTTCCCTATAGGGGAAACCATTTGAATATTCAGCGCACCTCCCAAATCATCACCGACTGCCATTAGGCGTGGCTCTGTTACTTCGACATCTTCGAATACTTCTTCACTCATGGTTTGCGCTCTTCCTTCTTCAAGCTTCTTTTTTTGCTGATATTTCGAGAAGTCAATTACATTCGACTCGTCGTCGGGTGTACGATGTGTGAATACTTCGCTCCTAGGTGGCTCGCCTGATTTAGCCATTTCTCGCTGATATTTCGAGAAGTCAATTACATTCGCTTGGTCATCGGGAGTAGCGCGTTTTCCCTCAATAAATCGATCGCCTAATTGTCTGCCTGTTGATTGATCTATTGAAGGTGGCGGCTGTTTTGTTGCAGGTGGCAGGGTTCTCGTTCCCCTGTCAATGTTAGTATCGGGACGGCCTTTTGGAACATGCAAGAAATTTACGCCGACTTGAGCCGCTGCTCTAATAACGGGATCCTTGATGTGAAAAGCGTCCAAGAGCTCGGATGTAGCTCGATCCTTCATTTCCTCTTTGATAAATTCAAAAGCTATGCGACGAAATCCGCCAGCAGTACCGGCCGAAATTACGTCAACCGCCAATCCAACAAGCTCTAAATAAGCTAACATGAATTGTATTACGTTACTGGCAATTTTTGCAATGTACGTCCAGAGAGCCTTTCGGATCAAGAATTTAACTTCACCCTCATCGGTCTTGTAAAGAACATTAGGCATCTTGTGAAATTCTATAATGATTTCTTTTTTTCCATCTTTTCCATCCTTTATCCAGACTATTGTAAAGCTATCAAGAATTGATTGATTTATGCGCACATTGCCTTTGATAACTGCGTAATTGGATGCGATTTCTGCATACGTGTTCTTTAGGTATTCGGGCTTTTGCTTCTTGTAATAATCTATAAGATTTTGAATCTCTATCGTTTCAAACTCATCAACATATGTGAAATTGGAATATCTCGCAAAAGCTTCGTTTCGCCGTCGCTGCCTATTGGTTTCAATAAAGCCTTGGCCGTTCTTGAAAGCCCACTTTAGTCGAGTATCTAGCTTGAGATGCTCAGAAGGGTCCGTGATGGCCGCCAAGAAAAAATCTCTGTCTTGTCCGTAAAGCGATCTAGCCTTTTGTATGGCGAGTATATTCCATTTGCCGATTGCGAAGAGATAAGCTTGGTATGATGCCTCTAGATAAAGCTCATGCCATATAGATGACCAAGGTTCACTTGATTTATGAGTCTCTACTCTGCCTCCTTTTACTTTGATTGTCTCACTCCATTTTCCTCCGTCCCGGATCCACTTGAGGACCTGAAAGAATACTAACTGGTCGGAGCATTTTTCTTTCAGATATTTCCGAAAGGATTCAAATGCATTGTCCAGTCTTTTCATGCTCGACTCTAACTGTGAAGCTTTCATACTACTATGCATATGGAATTTTTTCCACGCCAGATTACACTCTTGGGCAACTTGATCGAACGATTGACGGAATTTTGCATGGAACGTCACGTCAGTAGGGTGGAAGTCAAGTAGTGCCTGCATATTGTTGGGTACTTTCTGCTCTTTCCGGGTGTAAGCGGCTATGAGTGGAGAAATTAGAATGGATCCATCCCTGATCTCTCTTCTTCTCTTAGTCGCCTTTTGCTCCAGTTCGCGGCGATATTCTGGTGGCAGTTGTAGCCACCTCTCCAAGTAGGCTGGATACCTCATATCGCGGGGTATTTTCCACCAAGATGATGTTCTTTCCATCTTAACCATGTCAGGAATAAGGCGGCCGGTATCGTCCAAGATTCCAATTAGATCTATACTTCGGGAGAACAAATTATACCCAACAGAAAGTCCAAGCTTCCTCTGACCTTCATCTTGGACGGAAATTGGATTAAAGCTGAGGCAATATCTGGTTAAGCATGCATAGAGTACTTCTTCAGTACATATTGAGTTATTGATGAATTTAACAAGTCCCCGAATGTCCTCCCCGCTCTTGTCCTTGTATCTCTTCAGAACCCTCTTGAGTCTTTTCTCAAATTCACTTGGGACTTGTTCACGACCAGTCATCACCCTCTATCTCCTTTAGCTTATCCATCGTGGTACGCTGGGTGCTGCTATCAAGCAGGCTGCTAGCCAAACCCAGGAGAAAGATTTCTATGAACGCACCAATCCATCTCCATCACTATTGTTCATCTGTAACATCCAAGCTTGGAACAAGAGCCCTTTTACCGTCGGCTACAATAGTTATTTTCTCTATTTCTGGATCGCTTAACTTGTCTTTGGCCAAGAGTTTTTGTCTGCGTTTATTTTCCAATTCCATTTTCTCCATTTCTTTAGAAGCCTTCAATACGTCAATGTAGCGATGCAGCTTCTTAAATGACTCTAGTGCTGAACCTGTTCCTACTTCAATGTCAACGATAAGATTGTTTGTATCAACAACAAATCGTCTAATGTTTTGTTTTCGGAACAAGTATTCCCAGTATAAATCATCAGTGAAATTATCGTCATTTTCAAGAAATGAAGCTTTATCATCTTTTGATAGCGCTTCGTATTCGGATCTCAAATCTGGCACCATATCTATCATTTCTACTCTTACTTTTTCGGGGATAGGGTCCGGAACTTCTTGTCTTTCTTTAATTGCCCTTAATTGTGGATCAACGAGAGTTTCAGGCGAAGTTGGATCTATATATGTGCTCTTGACTAAATTCAGCATATCAAACAGATCGTTTTGGTATTTCTCATCTATTTTTGGAACCTGTTTTATTTTGAAAACCGCATAATTGCCAATGAAGCCTATAGGTTGTGCTGGTTGAATTAGATCCTCGATTGGTACCATTGTGTTTGGGTCACTGAAATCAGGCTCGAAATGACCATTTACTAACACGCCATCGTCAATTGTATCTGAGTCAAAATCAGTAATTTCCGTAGACTCTAGTACGAATTTCCAGACAGTCGGAATTGCGACATTTTCTTTTTTGTATCTTAATAGGCGTTGCTCAGAGTCCTCCTTGGCCCAGATCGCTCTATAATAATGCAGTATGTTGTCACGTATATGTTGCAGGAATCTCTGTCGCTTTTTCTCTACAAGTCTCTTGTTTCTTTCTTTTTCCAATTCTTCCTTTAAGGTTTCCCGATACCCCTTCTGAGCCTCTTGTGAAATATCTGCATTTTCAATAGAAACATTAGTGATGTTTGTAGGAAAGTTTTTGAGAAATGTGTTGGCTGAATCCATTACACTATCAATTCTGCTCCTTTCATTAGTGGAAAGGCTAATTGGTTCGATTTCTTGGGAGATGGAAGTTAACGCATCCCTAAAGGAATTATCAAGCAATACTTCAGAGATGATCCAGTCGTAATTACGAACCCATTTCTCATCTATTTCACTTGGCAATACCATAGGTTCAGCTACAAATAAGACTCCATCTAGTTGATTCAGACTAGTAAAGATCTCGTACTGACGCTGAAGCTTACTGTAAACGTAGGTCAATGCAATTTCATCGTTTGGATTTTGAATTTCTGATGCAGTTGTCTCCTCAAATGTAGTCTCAGCTTCAGTACTAACAACAATTTTCGACTCTGTACGTATCTTGCTTGCAGTTTTTTGCATGGTTTCAGAGAGCTGGTTGGAGGCAGTCTTAGTTTTCTTCTCCGCATTGCTTTTTACTCCGCCGCTAACCTTTGCACTCCCAAATCCCCATGACGCTGAAGCTTCTGCATCTACATGCCACCCAAAGGTTTTGGATGCTTCATTAACAATCTCGGTAGAGTCTTTAGTATTGTCGGAGGTTTCAGTTGTGGTTTCAACAGACTTCAAGGATTCTGAGGTTGTAGTTACCTTTGACCGTTTAACTATTTTAGTTGAAACTTTCTCTACCTGTTTTGGGCCTAAGGGGATAGTCTTAACTGTATCTCCTCTTTGAATACCCAGCGGCCTCCACTCTTGCCTATAGAGATATCTCAATCCAATGTTCCAGCTATATGGGGCATACGGATCAAAAGAGTAGTTAGGAGAAGGCTCTGGTGATTCCTCGGGCTGAGGTTCTTGATCTGGTGGCCCACCCTGCGAAGGCCTTCCTCCAGGTCTTGGGTCTTCTTCTTCTTCTGGTTCTGGAGGCTCCTGCTCACCTGGTCGTCTATAGATCACCGAATCAATATTCTTACTCCACTCTGCAACAAGATCTGATTTTGCGAATGATTTATTGTCTCCTTTGATGCTCCAAAGAATTTGATTAAGGTTCTCAGCATCAAATCTAAATGCCGATAACAACTTTGTACGCAGATGTGGCTTAATGTCAAAATATGCATAAAAGAGAGATGAGAGTTTGCCAGAGTCAATTAAAGTGTCCAAATAGGTGTCTACTAGTTTAGTTCTTAAGTCGGGGTTCTCTAACAATGGTAGATACAGATTTGATTTTGGAAGTGAGTTTAAAGGTCTGTATGCACTGATTACAATTGATTTTGATAGTTGATTAAGAAATTCAAGCACATCAGAAACTGCAATAGAAGGATCATCTAAATTCTTCAGCACTCTCCGCGTACTTGCAGAGATATTGACGGCTGTATTAATATGAAATAGTTGAGGTTCGATCAAGAATTCATAGTATGAGAAATCATACCAGCCCACATTCTCTATCCTATGTTGACCAATGCTCAGAACATTACGTACATTTTCGGCCGATAGCATCTCTGTTAGGATGGAATTTACTGCTGTATTGGATGGATCATCAGACATTGTTTCTATCTGCTCCTACAATACCAAGCTTA
>CAYWRR010000070.1:0-840 GCA_964460425.1 uncultured Nitrososphaera sp. | reverse complement strand
CTTGAATTGGATTCCAATGACGCGGGGCTCAAAGGAATGGACATGATAAGATTAGAATCCTCTGAAATAATTAGCCCTATTTCACTATCCTCTTGTGAATGGTTCTTGAAAGAGTTCTCTTTACTGTTGACAAGAATCCTCTCTTCACCAGACTTGTTCACTAAAGCTATATTGACGGTATTTGTGCTTTGATTAGGAGTAATCGAAACTTTTTCTACTTCATTTTGCTTTATTGATTCTACTACAGATCTAGGTAATTTGAGAGGTATCGATGCAGGAATTCTAATTTGTGAGATGGCTTTGGAATATTCCTGATTAATCAGTTTAGAGTTTTGACTCAAGAATTCTTTTTTCGCGTCAGCCTCCTTAGCAAGTGTTCTTGCAAACACACCTGATTTTCCAACCTTGACAACGTTCTTTTCTTCAAATTTACGAACAGACAAAAAGCTGTTTAACTGATTTTCCGACATATTACCAAGCATCAATGGTTTACTAGAAGTGGGGTTTTGATCGGAGCTTAATTTTCCAGATTTATTTTTTTTCTCTCGTGTATTTCCCATCCGGTCTGTCATGAGAAGAAGTGATTGACGAGCTCGAAGTATTAAGCCTAACTTATGGCCTGATAACTTATCGGCCGATCAGTTTCAGTTTTTGGAACTATCCTTGGGAAGTTACGTACAACTGTATAATGGGGTTTTTTCTAGATGCTGACGAAGGTTTTTGATTGTCTTGTCTTGCATTGATTAGGTTGTGATGACATCTTCTACATAGTTGTATCGTCTATAATAGGTGCGCTCTCGACATCAATATCTGGGAACAGCTTAATCAAAATCATGATGT
>CAYWRR010000069.1:0-9503 GCA_964460425.1 uncultured Nitrososphaera sp. | reverse complement strand
GCTTCTTTGGCAGGAGATGCTGTTGCAGTTATAGAAATATTGACTTCACCTGTCCTAGCGTCTTTGCCAAGAAATACTGGCAATTGTATAGGGTTGTTGCTTATTGATACATATGGCTCATAACCAGATGACTCAATCGTCATCACCACTTTGGCATCATCAATTACCTTATCTTCAGAACTTTGCACATTGATCAAAACGTTAGTACTTTCTCCAACTGCTATTTCCTGTTTATCTACTTCAAATGTCATAAACTTTACATTAGGTGCTTCCGGGTTTTGTTGGTGTTGTTGCTGAACAAAAAACTGTCCTATTATAACTGCAGCAGATATTATTGCTATTGCAACTATAGCTACCAGTATGAATATCTTCTTCCTATTTTTAGCGGACTTTTCAGAAGGCGATCGTGATGACAACCGAGACGGTGTGGTCAAGCAATACAAGCAATATAATACGAAAGATATTGGATATGACAGATAGTAGCGTGCAGTCTGCATGAATTCATATCCCATTTGAGTTCAGGGACTATATCTATCGAGGCATAAAGTTAAGATAGTCAAGGTTGCTTGACAAAGCAGGTACTATTATAGCTAGCTATAATCTTTGCTTTTCTCAGCAAATCAAGCCAGCCTCTAGTTTCAAGCCATCTACCCTGATCTATATAAAAAACTCTTTCGCAAATACACAGGAAATTTGGAGAGCGACAAGTTAGAATGCTTAGAAATTAACGTACAAAAGTCTCACAACTAGGACTAGGCTGATCTGCAGATAACCAAAAGTCTGTTGATACTCAACTGTATGTATATATGTATATATATGTGTGTGTATGTGTATAGCGGAATCACACAAACAGGAAAGTTTAAGCTAACTTTGGCTCAGTTCAATCTTCGTGTGATGATGCGAAAATACCTTTTTTTCCTATGCTAGTGGCACCTGCTGATGATTTAGCGGTTCAATCTGGAAAAATCCATAAATATTTGGCAGAAAACTTTCGTTTGATGAAACAGAATAACAATGATCATGCTTGCACAGCAATTGCTATCCTTTTAGACCCATCATCATTAGTGGTGATTGCGCCAAAAATATCCTTTATGTCAATGTGCTACCACCCTGTCATCATCTACAGGCAAAAGTTGGTGAAGTATCAAGTTGAGCGGCAATAGCAGGAGCTTTATCACAGGCGTTGTTGCGGGAGGCGCGGCCCTAGCTGCCTCATACTTTCTGAGAACCTTTGCAGGCGGGTTATTCGTACCTGAGCTTGCTGCTCAAACATTATTCTCCATAACTCCTGGCTCAGTTGAATCTCAGGCGATCAGTACTCTTGGAGAAATGGCAAAAAATCTGGCATTTGTAGGTGCAATTATCAGTAGCCTAATACTTTATGGCGGAATAGGAATTTTACTGCAGAAAACATACAGAAGGCTTGCTCCCCGAGGACTTATCGTCAATGTATCACAGTTCATACTCGTACCGTACCTGATTTTGTTTGTAGTGGCTGTGATATTGTCCATGATAACTGAAATCTCCACACAACCCCTTACAATTCAAACTATTATTCTCTATCTTGTCCCACCAAACATAGTCTATGGTTTAATTTTATATTACATATTCAAGATGCAGCAAAAACAACCTGCAGCAGCAGTTACTACACTGGAGCAAGTCCAAGAAAGAACTCTTCCTCAGGATGAGGGCATTAACATTGACAAAGTCGACAGGAGACAGTTTATTCGGATGTTGAGCATGGTGGTGGCAGGTTCAATTGCATCGGTGTTTGTATTTTACTGGGCAGATCTTTTCTCTAGGTCAAGACCATTATCCTCATCAGGTCCTCCACCCCCTCCACTGCAATCTCCTGTACTCTCCAATGCTACTAGTCGTTCAGATTTGCCCTCAGAGCTCCTTCCATTTTTTGTTTCTGAAATAACTCCCAATGACAGGTTCTATAGAATAGACATTAACGTTGCGACAACTCCAACTATTATTGTAGATATGTGGAAGCTCAGGGTAACAGGGCTTATAGATAATCCGCTAGAGCTTACCTATGGAGAACTAAAATCCCTGCCTAGTATTGAAGAGTATGCTACTTTAGAATGTGTTAGCAACGAGGTAGGAGGCGACCTGATAAGCACCGCTCTCTGGAAAGGTGTTTCTCTGAAAAGTCTTCTGGAAATGGCTCAGGTCAAGCCCGAAGCAACATATATTGTCTTTAAATGTTTTGACGGCTATGATGTAGGAATACCTCTTGAGAAAGGCCTTGAAGAGACGACCCTATTGGCATATGAAATGAACCGGGCTACTTTGCCTACAAACCATGGCTTTCCTGTTCGGGCCATTGTTCCTGGAATCTATGGGATGATGAACGCAAAGTGGATAACCGAAATAGAGCTGGTTGATGCAGTCTACGAAGGCTTTTGGCAGAGAAAGGGCTGGAGCAACAGGGCTAAACATAAGATACATTCTACCATAGTCGCACCAGGAAATGCCCTATCCAACAGATTTGGCAGTTTGGGAGCGCCAACTACAGTTACACTTGGAAACAAGGTACCAATTGCAGGCATTGCTTTTGCTGGAAACGAAGGAATATCAAAGGTTGAAGTAAGCATGGATGGAGGAAATAGCTGGCAAGAAGCCATGATTAAAAGACCTATCTCAATTAATTCGTGGGTTCTGTGGTATATCGTATGGAATCCAAATTCACAGGGAAGACACATTATTTCTGTTAGAGCTGTTGATGGAACAGGAAAAATTCAACCAGTAGGATTCTCTGAACCTTTTCCAGATGGTCATTCGGGATATCATATGATCGAGGTAACGGTACAAGCACAAGCTTGACGACGGTAGCCAATATCCGCTACCTGCAGCTGCTCATTAGCAGGTACATCATATTTAGGCGTTAAATACAGTGTTGTAATATAGTGATAATTTCCATAATTGTTACGGTCTGTCTTAATCATCATGTGGACAGGAATTTGATTAGAAGATTTATTCCTGCAATAGCTACAACCACTCCTATGATCGTACGGATCTTTGCATGATCTAGCTTAAACGCACCTATTCTTGATCCTATAATTCCTCCAACTAATACTACTACTGCTAAAGGTATCAAAAATGAAAAATCAATTGGCTTACTTACAGATTGTCCAAAGAATCCGCTAATAGAATTAGCAAAAATGAAGAGACTGGAAGTTGCTGCCGCACGCTTTGGATCGGCGATGCCTGTTAGAATGATAAGGGGAGATAACCAGATTCCGCCTCCTATGCCTACAAGCCCGGCGATAACACCTAAGATAGCTCCCGTAGGAATCCCAATCAATACTATAATCTTCCATCTATCCCATTCCCTCAATTCCCTGGCCTTTTGCAATTTTTCAAACCTGCCCCTTGTTCCTGAGAGGATAAGAGCTGATGATGCAGCAAATAGAGATAAAACAAACATCAGAGCGAGATGTTGCGCAGGAAGAGCAATTGTTCCTGCAAAAAAAGCAAAAGGAACAGATGACAAAAAGGGCAGGGCAAATTTTAGAGAAAGGTGTTTAGCTTTTGCAAAAGTGATCATTGCCATGCCGGCTACGATTATGTTAAGTATCTGTGCTATAGGAGGAACAGCAAATAAACTAATTCCAAAAAGCACAAGAATTGCTATATAGCTGCTGCCACCACCAAACCCGACACTTGAATAAATGAAACTTATCCCAAAGAACAGGGGTGCAATATAAACAAGGGAAATTTCATTGCTAATGCCCCTGACCCCCCAGCATCTTAAATGCGTGTAGTATGCCGGGGATCAGCGCATCTAGCGACTCTGACACTGCTTTGGCACCGCCTGGTAGATTCACGACGATTGTCTCGCCTCTGACTCCAGCCACTCCTCTAGATAGCATCGATAAAGGTGTTCTTTTTTGGCCGTGCATGCGCAGCGCTTCAGAGATTCCTATGACTTCCTTTTCTAAGATCTTCCTGGTAGCTTCAGGAGTAGTATCACGTGGCCCAAGACCTGTACCCCCACATGTCAACAGTAGATCTACTTTCAGTTCGTCACATGCAGTTTTCAATGACGATTCTATTTTACTTAGGTCATCAGGTATGACTCCATAGTTTACGACTTCAAATCCACTGCCCTTGAGCCTTTCAGCAGCGAGCTTGCCGGACTTGTCTGATCGCTCTCCTTTTGACACTGAATCGCTGATGACTATTACAGCCGCCTTCAATGGCTTGTCGTATCTTTCATAAAAGTCATTCATGCCTCCACTCTTTGCCAAAAGCTTGACAGATTCTATCGCCATGGATTCGTCTACTGGCTTTAGCATGTCATAGATTGTAAGTGCTGCAATAGACGCGCCTGTCAGCGATTCCATCTCCACACCTGTCTTCCAAGTAGTTTTTAAGTGTACGTCTACTTCAATCGATCCTGTTTTGATAGAAACATCAACTTTGATGTGATCTATTGGTATAGGATGACAGTATGGCAGTAAATCCCACGTTCGCTTGGCTCCCATTGTTGCAGATATTCTGGTGGCGTCTACTATGTTGCCCTTTGGAGATTTTCCTTCTTTTATTAATCGGATGGTTCCAGGGCTTACTTTTATGATTGCACGCGCTGTTGCAGTTCTGAGAGTTTCTGATTTGTCCCCAACATCGAACATCCCCATATATTGTCAACTCTAGCCCATTGGTGTGCCTTGTGTCCATATACCGCCTTTGCCGCTTATAATCTCCTTCTTCCATATCGGAACTTCCGTCTTAATTCGGTCTATAGCATATCTTCCTGCTTCAAAGGCTTCAGCTCTGTGCTCTGAGGATACTGCAATAGCGACGCTAGCTTCTCCTATCTTTAAGTTGCCAACTCTGTGCACAGCAGCAAATTTCTTCAAATTCCACCTCTTGACTGCTTCTACTTCAATTTTGGCTATGGCTTCTTCTGCCATCCTGATATATACTTCATAATAAATTCCAGATACAGCATTGTCATCGTTATGGTTTCTGACTGTTCCCAAAAAGAGAACAGTTGCACCGGCAGAGTCATCTTGGGCATTCGCAAGCAACATTTCAACATCGATAGGATGCTGGGATATAGAAAACATAACTTACTAACCACCACTGATAGGCGGCAATAGCGCTATTTCGTCAAAATCATTTATGACTGATTTGTCATTTGCCATCTTGGCATTAACAGCAATTCCCATTGCGATCCTTTGTGTTGAAATTTCAGGATAGAGTTCGAGGATCCTTATCCTTAAATCAGCAACAGTTGTTCCCTCATCTTTTCGGGCGAGTTGCAATGTAATTTGCTGTGTGCCTATTATATCTTTCAGAATTGCAAATGATTTGACTCTTAAGGTAATAAATTGCGAATGATGCTTCATTTCTTTTTCTATGTCACTCAATATGCCATTCATCCTCCTATTGTATGCATCAAATTAAGTGTAGGTTTTAACGTCTTGGCTCTTATGATACTTATCACTCCTTCCTGCTTCTTGCGGGTCGAGTCTAAAATGTAATTTGCAATCTCTTGATCAGTCTTTCCGCCACGCAGCAGACCCTTAATGTCGTGACCAGGATTCTCAAAAAGACAAGTAAGAAGCTTTCCATCAGAAGTTATCCTTACTCTGTCACATTGTGCACAAAATGGCTCTGTCATTGAAGGGATAAATCCCACTGTGCCCTTTCCATCACTAAAAGTATAGAGCTTCGCCGGTGCTGATCTAGCATCATTTAATGTAGCACCATGATTGTTGATAATTTCTGATACTTTGATATCACAAATATCATTTCTTATTTTGGAAATAATCTCGCTCTTGCTTACAACAAGATCTGGTGACCAAATTCCAGATCCATCTAGGGGCATGAATTCGATAAAGCGAACAATATGCCCGGTTTCGCGGGCAAAGTTTGCAAAATCTACCACTTCATCGTCGTTCCATCCTCTAACAACTACTGTGTTTATCTTTACCTTTAGCCCCGAGTTTTCTGATGCATAAATTGAATTCAGGACTTTATGCAGACCATCCATCCCGCACATGGCTTTAAAGCGTCCTGCCTTAAATGTGTCAAGGCTGATATTTACACTTTGAAGTCCGCTCCTTTTTAGCAGATCAGTCTTTTCGCTAAGGTTAAGGCCATTAGTAGTCATGCTGATCGATTTAATTCCATTTATATTTGACAATCCTGCAATCAAGTCTTCTACTCTTGGCCTGAGTAGTGGCTCGCCGCCTGTGATCCTTATTTTCTCAATGCCCAACCTAGCCATTATATGTGATACTCTTAAGAATTCTTCATAGCTTAAGACCTCATGCTTGGCATGCCATTTTCTCGCAATTACCTCATCATTATTGATTCCAGATTTGTCGTTGTTATCGACCTCTCTTGGCATGCAGTAAATGCATTGCATATTACATCTGTCAGTCACTGAGAGCCTTAATTTGTGTGCAACTCTTCCAAAGCCATCAACAAGTGCTTTGTCTATATCATTATTTCCGATATCTTCTTTTAATTTTGACAATTATCCAGCCTCCTGATACACATCTCTTAGTAGAATCACTTCTACATTTCGTCCCTTGTGCAACATACCCTCTCTTTGGGCTCCTCTATTGTTATAGTTCGCTACTACTATTCCATCAGAATAAGCCAATGTAGAAAGGAGACTGGCACCAGCAGCAGATACTGGTTCAGCAAAAAAGCATCCATGACGCCTCAACATTCTAACTCTAACAAATGTGGTCATTCCTTTATGTAGCTTGATATTCGAAGTCAGCTTCGCGACCTGCCTTGCGACAGGAGGACCGTCAGTCTTTAAGATGTTGTAAAGCAATGGTCGTCCAAAGGTGTAAAATGCGACAA
Source organism: uncultured Nitrososphaera sp. (assembly GCA_964460425.1). Classification (GTDB taxonomy): domain Archaea; phylum Thermoproteota; class Nitrososphaeria; order Nitrososphaerales; family Nitrososphaeraceae; genus Nitrososphaera. The sequence continues at coordinate 2,666 of CAYWRR010000069.1, read as the reverse complement.
ATGCAGAAACAGGATAGCCAGGAAGCACGATTACTGGCTTTCCATTAGCTATACCTAGAGATGTTGGAGAACCCGGCTTCATTGCAACTCCGTTTACAAGGATTCCCGGTTTTCCAATTTCATTTATTAAGTCGGGAACATAGTCCTTTTCGCCTACTGAAGAGCCACCAGATATGAGAATTACGTCAAACTTTAGTGCTTGCATTATTTTTTCACGGATCAGAGGTTTTTCGTCTCTACATATCCCTAGGTCTATTGGATCCCCGCCTTGCTTTCTTACCATACTAGAGAGCATGAACCTGTTGCTATCGAATACCGAAGCATTGCCAAGGTTCGATCCGGGTTCTGCCAGCTCGCTGCCAGTTGAAAGCACAGCAACTTTGATCTTTTTATACACAAGTATCCTTGATATCCCAACAGATGCAATTAGCCCGATATCCTCAGCAGAAAGCCATGTCCCTTTTTTAAGAAGAATTTGTCCCCTCCTTAGATCGTTTCCTCTTGGCGTTATATTGCTTCCTTTATCTATCTTATCTGAGATATGAATTTTCTTTCCTTTGTCCTCAACCATAACATCTTCGATCATTATCACAGAGTCTGCACCCTTTGGAATCTTTGCTCCAGTTGCAATTGCAACCGCTTTGCCGGAGCTAATTCTTGTCCGTGAGATTTTGCCAGCACTGATCTCACCTATCACATTGATCATAGCATGATGGTCTCTTGTCGCTTTCTTTGTATCACTTGACAAAACAGCGAAGCCGTCGACTGTGGATCTCTGAAATGGTGGAATATCTATGGGACATCGAATACAGTCTGCCAAGATTCTATCAGTTGCTTCAACCAAGCTAACATATTCAGTCCCAACTGAAATGCTAGAGACCTTGCTTTGGGAAAGAAACTTTTTAAGGGCCAAGGAAATTGAACAATATTTTCTGTGGCTGCTTATCTTAGTGGGTGCAGCATGGTGCATCAGAGAAGCTAATGATTTAGCTTTCAATAAGTACTCCATCTAGATCCCTTTGCCATCATTAAAATACATTTTTCCAAATTCCTTCCAATTGCTTCCAGTAAACTTAACCTTCATTCGTCATGTGTTAACAAGAATTGGATCTGTCTCTTTAGACATCATAAGACATTTTAAGGCTTCATTTATGATTTATTAAAAAGTGCTTGCATTATTGCTTTGGGGTTTGGCAGGGCATGATCACTTATCCCTAACGATTCATGTTCTCTTGCTTAAACTTCTTAGAAAGTTAACATTATGACTTGAGGTCCAAATGAATGTCAATCGTACAAATCTAGCAACAAGTCAGATTCTACCCTGAATATTTGCTGTATAGCTGTCCTGTCTTTTCAATCTTATATATATATTGTAGTTGAGCTTATATTTTGATGTGGCTAAGGTCATTTCACTCAATGTTGGACTGCCCAGGACTGTGAACTTCCACAGGCAAGTAGTGACTACTGGGATCTTCAAAGAACCTGTAAAGGGGCGGATAAAGCTAAGGAGACTTAACCTCGACGGGGACAAGCAAGCAGATCTGACTGTTCATGGTGGACCTGACAAGGCTGTGTATGCTTATCCGATGGAGCATTATGATTACTGGAAGAAGCGACTACCAAACATGAAACTACCGTGGGGAATGTTTGGAGAGAACTTCACAACAGAAGGATTGTTCGAAGACCAAGTTAGCATCGGTGATGTATTTCAAGTTGGTTCTAGCGAAGTGGTGGTTACCCAGCCCAGGATGCCTTGCTATAAACTTGGAGTGAAATTTGGGCGTATGGACATTATCAAGCAATTCATGAACAGCAAACTTACTGGGATCTATTTCAGGGTTCTAAAGGAAGGAGAAGTTGGAGCTGGAGATGCGATCGAGCTTATTAGCAGAGATGAGAATAATGTTACAGTTAAGGATATTGTCCAGCTGGCAACTGGCAAAGGTGACATGGCAACACTTAGGCGTGCAGTTTATATCAAACCCCTTCCCGAAGCCTGGCGACAGGAATTTCTAGAACAGCTAGCTCAACAGGATGAAATGGGATAAAAGAGATATGTGTTTGTACAAAACGAATTGCCCGATACGGAGCTTCAATCTCAACCAGGATTTACAAGAAAAATAGTTGACTGGATAGTACACGCGGCAGCCACTCCCCTTAAGAATCCGATTGTTACCAGCAATAGGATTTGAATTAGTCCTGGAAATATCATCATCTTATTGCGGGATTAAGAACTAGTAGTAGTATTACTACCGGTTGTTACTCCACAATTCTGCACAAAATATAATCAAAGACGAATAATCTAAAATAATATATATATATATATATATAAAAAGCAGCAGTCAAGCACCAAGTCTGGACAGGGATTCAAAGAATTCGGGTTGTTCTGTCGACGTTGTGAAATCTTGAGCTCTAAAATACTGTTGAATGTATTTGTCATAACACTCTTGGCAAAAATCCAAGTGGTTAAATTCCTGCATCCATTTGACAACGATAGTATGGCAGAGTTGCCCTGAAGAAATCTGCTTTCTGCATCCTCGACATTCGCTAGAAACGCCTTGTCTATGCAGCAATCTAAAGCGATAGAGCATGGCCACTTAACTCATTATCTTGATGCTCGTAAACAATTAGGGGCCTTATTAGATTTATGGTTTAGCTTTTATCGA
>CAYWRR010000068.1:0-9551 GCA_964460425.1 uncultured Nitrososphaera sp. | reverse complement strand
AGGATTCTTTGACTATATCTGTCATTTGGTTTAGTATTATTACCCTTTCTTATTGCCTCGGCCATCTTTCCTATGCTCTATCTTATTATTATTATTTGGCTCTTTTGTCATGACCTTGCATTGTAGCATTTATCATCTATTCTTAACAATATGCGAAACATTTTCATTACATTCTACACCCATTTTTGCAACAATGATGCAGCCAGGAAGCGCTGGTTCAGTATCTAGACTAAAAATTGCAATTGAAATACAAGACAAAGGCTCTGCATCGGCTGAGCTTGTACGTCATCTTGCCCCTCTAACTATTGGAACCATACTAAAAAACCTTCCACTCCAAGACAGAGTGCACAGGTATGTAGACAAATTCGTATATGTTGAAACTGGGCTTATGATCGGACCAGAGAAACATAGAACACAATTTGACCGGGGCGATATAGCTTACCTTACTTCAAATAGCTCCATTTGCGTCTTCGTACATGATGCTAAAGTTCAGCCGATGAATTCCCTGGGTATAGTCACATCTAACCTTGAGGTTATTGAGTCAAGCCGCCCCGGGGACGTGATGATAGTTAAAGAAGCTAGCGTTTGATCAGATAGTAGACCCTATGGCCGCTGTAGCCGCCTTCAGCCTTAACGATACCTTTTGCTTCTAGCGATTTGATGAAAGCGTTGGCGACTGAGATCTTGACACCTATGTTCCTTGCCACGCCTTGAGTTGTTATTGCCTTCATGCCTTGGATTGCCTTCATGCCTTGGGGTTCTTCAATTGTCACAGCAAGCTTTTGCTTCTGCTGAGGCTTGAACCCCGGTTTCTTCTCTGCAGCCGGCTTGATCTCCGTTTGTCCTGACCCTGTTTGGGCACTCTTATATGAAGCATCAGTCGGCTTCTTCTTATTGCCTCCCATTATATTTTACTTACCTGCTTGCCGCCCTTTAATAATGTTAGCTAGCCTTGCAGTAAACTTCCTCATTTTGCCTGCTTAAGCCTTAGCTGCGTTCTTTCAATAAGTGGCCGCTGCTTCATCAATTGAAGTACATCTGTTCTGATTATCCTATTGCTTTGCAGAAGATCTAGTCCCTGTTAAACTATCTGGCTGCTGATATTTGACAATCTTTAGTTCTTCTTTTGCAGATGTCATCTACAGTTGTTGCTGCTCTATCTACGTCTTGGTCTTACTTGTGAAACTAGGGTATGATCTCCAGCCGACATCTTGTATGATTGGTCTGCTTTCTACAGGAGGATCATTGCTAATGATCTAGGTTCCTCATCTTTGGCCACAATAGCCGCCTTCCTCATATCATAGATTAATATTCACTCAAAGCGTACAGATTTGAAGTGCTTTGGATTTCAATTCCTTAGTAGAGACATTTGAGCATATGGAACAAACCTCGAGCAGAATTGCGCTTACCGGATACCTTGTTATGCTTCTCAAAAGGACGCCCGCAAACATTATCGACAAGGTGACTTATCTAATTCAGGGTAAACTTTACCCCGACTATGAAGGAATAGAGATGGGGGTCGCAGAAAAAATGGTTCTCAGGGCAATTGCAAGCTCGTCTGGCAAAGACGTATCGGAAATCGGGCAAATATATCAAAAAACAGGTGACCTTGGAGAGGCGACACTGGAAGTCATGAAGTCAAAGAGCCAATCCACCCTATTTTCAGAGCCTATGACAGTCGAGCGTGTATATTCTACTTTTGACAAAGTTGCACGGACAATTGGTGTTGGCTCACAGGAGATCAAACTGCGTCTAATAAGCAGTTTGCTGAATGATGCAACGGCTGCAGAGGGATGTTATATAATTAAGTTCGTCATAGGACAGCTCCGGCTGGGCATTGCCGATTATACTGTGCTTGATGCCCTTGCGATTGCATTCACTGGTAACAAGGCAAACAGGCAGGTGCTTGAAAACGCGTATAACGTCTCAAGCGACCTTGGTACAGTGGCAAGGTTGCTTGCAACCAAGGGACTCGAAGCGGTCAGCTCGATCAAGATAACACTCTTCAAGCCTATAAGGCCGATGCTTGCAGAGCGCATCAGGACAGCAGAAGAAGCACTAGAGCGCATGGGAGGCAGGGCAGCAGTAGAATATAAATTGGATGGCGAGCGCGTACAGGTGCACAAGGGCAAGGATAGAATAGAATTATTTTCAAGGAGACTCGAAAAGATTACTAGCCACTATCCAGATGTTGTCAATGCATTAAAGTTAATAAAATCAGAAGTGATACTGGAGGGTGAAGTAGTGGCCATAAACATAGATACAGAGGAATATCTTCCCTTTCAGGAACTGATGCACCGTCGACGGAAATATGGTGTAGAGGAGGCGATGGAGAGTTATCCTGTAGTCATGAACTTTTTTGATGTACTATACTTCGACGGCAAGAGTAAGACAGAAGTGTCATATATGGAAAGGAGAAAGCTGCTGAAGAAAATAGTTGATAGGATCCAAAATAGCAAGTTAAGCTTGATCAAGCAGACCATTGCAACTGAACCATATGAGATCGATAGGTTCATGGCTGCTGCAATTGAGAATGGCTGTGAGGGTGTCATGATAAAGCACCTCTCAAGCACATACCGCGCAGGTGCAAGAGAATATGCTTGGGTCAAGCTCAAGCGTGAATACAGAAGCAATTTTGTAGATACACTTGATCTTGTCATCGTTGGCGCACTACATGGTCACGGAAGGCGCGCTGGCAAATATGGAGCGTTACTGTTAGCAGCTTATGATCATAACACTGACATGTTCCATAGCGTGACCAAGGTAGGGACTGGCTTTACAGACGTGCACATTGAGCAATTCTACAATGAGCTCAAGAAGCATATAGTAAGCCAGCGGCATGCAAGGGTCGATACTGGCATGGAAATGGACATTTGGTTTGAGCCTAAGATCGTTATTGAAGTCATTGCCTCAGAGATCACCATGAGTCCATCGCATACGGCCGCCAAGAATACAATAAGACCAGGCTACGGTCTTGCTCTACGCTTTCCAAAATTCACAGGCAAGATAAGGGATGACAAAAAACCAGAAGATGCTACGACCATTGATGAGATCGTGGCTGCGTATAAAAGACAGTTAAAGGTAGTAGGCCACTCAGGCGCAAAGGTGCAGATAATAGAGGAGGAAGATGATAAAGAAGGTTGACGCGCTGCACACTAGTAGGGAGCGAAATATTTGAGAGTGTGCATAATATTGTTCTAACAATAATATGTAGAACCTAGATAGGCTTGGCTAAGCTACCAAGACCAATTCATTAGGGACGATATAAAGAGTCGCCGCCCATCCTTTTCATCCTGTCGAGCTCTCTTTCAATTGCACCAGCCATTTCGTCCAGCTCCTCTAGCCCCTTGAACCTCTGGTATGTCAGCTTTTCAAGCGAAACTACTAGACTCTTTGCTGATCTATATTGCAGCATCTGGGGGTCGTCAATCTCTGCAAACAAGCCAATACCCTGAATATTGTTTCTTTTAGCATAGCCCAGTATTAGGCCATTGAAACCCGTTATCAGCGACGAGCCAGGAGTGGTGTTATAACCTATTTTCACTATTTGGTCTGTTAGCTCTTGTGAGGTTGTTGTGACAAGTGTCATTGGGTCCTTGCCATAGTTTCGGTCTGTGTGGAATGCGCCCAAGGTGTAAATTAGTTGCACGGAGTACAACTTGGCGATATTGATGACATCTTGGCACAATTCATAAAGCTCATGGTTGGTCTGAGGCTGCCCAACCCCGCCACCAAAAATGATGATGCTCTTGATATGGCGATATTCCCACCTTTCTTGTTGAAAGTCAATATGGCCTCCTTTATCAACAACATAATTTGGATAAGGCGGCAAGACATACCTAAACAACCGGCTATTGAGACTCTTGTTAATAAAATCGATGGCGATACTGCCTACGTTTCCCATGTCCTGCATGGCTGCAATCATTATTGGCTTGCTTACATCGGGCTCCTCAAGATTAACAAATTCCATTGCATCTCTTTTGACATCAGACAATAAAAAAGTTAGTAGTTTGATTCCTGTAACAATTAAAAGCCGGCCATCATATTGTTGATTTACTTTGTCCGGGAGTCCTTTAATATCAGGTGAACATAAGATTGCTATTGAAGGCTGGAAGACCCGCAAAGACCAATTGCTCAGACAGCGAGAATCTGTGACGAGGATAAACTACAGAGCGGAAAGAGTAAACATTTTATCACTTTTGAAGCAAAAGAACAGTTGAAAGTAGAAATATTCTGTGTGTAGGCATTATTGCAGGCATGGATAGCAAGGTTCTCAGCGTAATATCTAGGCTTAGTAGGCAGTCAAACCGGGAAAGAAGCGGTAGAGTAAAAGTTGCACCTGATCAGGAGATGCTTGCCATCACAGCAGATACTGGTATATTTTTTTCAGTACTTCTCAAAGCAATCAAGGCAAGATACATTTTAGAAGTAGGTACATCAGCAGGGTTTTCCACACTGTGGTTCGCCGACGCAATAGGCAAGAACCATAACACAAAGATAATAACGATAGAAATGAACCCACAAAAAGTAGAGCGGGCATTGAAAAATTTCAAAGAGGCTGGTGTTGATAAGATAATAGAGATAAAGCAAGGCATCGCTCTTGAACTGCTGCATAAGCTCAAAGGCAAGTTTGATTTTGTTTTCCTTGATGCAGATAAAGAGAACATCATAGAATATTTTGACATTGTCTTACCAATGGTAAGAATTGGAGGGATAATTGCAGTAGATAATATGCTTTATCCTGACCATTCCCTACGTGTCATGAGAAAGTATGCGCGCCATGTGCACACTAAGCCCAATGTCCAGTCGGTCACTGTGCCAATAGGAATGGGAGAAGAGATTACGATCAAACTGCGTAATTAATTGAATCAATATTTTAGAATAGAATGGTACATGCTATATATTATCTCGATCACATATTATACTGAAAGAACACTAGAATTGTGCTGACAGCCAACGATTCTTGCAGTGTCATCCTCCACAGAAAATACCCCAAATATACGCCGCCTTAAAAAGGCATATGTCTTTTGTTTTTCTAATACTGGCTGGGCAATATTTGCTGTGATGATGATGACTACAATGTTGCATCTATTACGTGTGAAGTAATAGCGGAACATATCATTAATGCATAACAACCTGTGATAGGCAATACATGTCAGAGTTAAAAGCAAACAATTACTGGCTCAATGTTGGCCAAGTCAAACCATTAAACATAAGAACTACATTAAAAAAGGTGGACAAACGCTAGACTGATGCGATACATTCTGACATTATTCTGGCAGCAAGCATTGCAGTAGCGCCATTAATGTCATAATCTGGAGCAAGTTCTACGATGTCTATAGCCACGACATTCCCAGCACTGATTGCATTGTTGAGTAGGTAGATGAGTTCTATCGATGACAAACCTCCTGGCGAAGGAACTGATACCCCTGGTGCAAATGCTGGATCCAGGCAGTCGAGGTCTACTGAAATGTAGACCTTAGATCCGCTTGTTCGCGCCCTTATCATTTGCGCCACTCTTTTTACTCCTAGCTCAACAATCTCTAGCGGATTTACGATCATCAAACCCACCTTTCTTGCATTTTCAAGCTCTTCTGGCTCAGCAGCTCTTGTGCCTATCAACATACTTTTTCTAAAGTTGAGTGATTGTGTCGAGTCCGTAAGCACGGAGCCATAATAATTCCTAGTAGAAGAAACAAAGTCGGGATGGGCATCAAAGTACAAAAGTGATAGTTTTTTACCAATTGCATTATACACTGCATGTATCGTTTCAGTAGTTAAAGAGTGATCTCCGCCAATCATAATTGGCAGCTTGCCCCGTGAAGTAATGTCAGTCACCATATCGCGAAGCTTCTGCTTGTTTGGTATGTTGCCGGCATCAAATATCCTATTTCGATCAAAAGTTCCACACATTGGGCATGTAGGGATCAGTCTTCCACCACGTTGAAAAAATTCAGATTCGTTTGAGGCTATTCTCAATACCTCAGGTGCCCTGCTCGTTCCCTTCCGCTTGGCATGCGAATTGGATTCATCAGGGACACCTATTACGATAACATCTACGTCGTCTTTCATGCTGTAAGCGTTTGAGCGGTGAAGCCTGACCATTATGGCAATAATCTCTAACCTAGTTTTTTAACCATAGCTTGTTAGCCAAGACCAATAAGATTTTATTGAAAAGGAATGCTGCCTACTCTTACAATATGTCTACCATGAAGTACATCCAGCTTGAACCACAGGGTGACATTGCAATTCTAAGAATAAATAGACCAGAGGCACTTAACGCCATGAATGTGGACGTTATATCTGAGCTTTCAAAGATGATTGATATTCTTGCAGCTGACGACAGCATTAAAGCAGTAGTCATTACCGGCGCCGGTGAGCGCTCATTCTGTGCAGGCGCAGATATTTCTTACATGGTCAATATCGATCCGATGCAGGCAGAAAGGTACGCCACTTCTGCTCAAGACGTAATAAACAGAATAGATCGGCTGGAAAAGCCAGTCATTGCTGCAGTAAACGGCTTTGCTCTTGGTGGCGGCTGCGAGCTTGCAATGGCCTGCGACATCAGGATCGCTTCAAGCAACGCCAAGATGGGACAGCCCGAAGTGACAATAGGCATACCTCCGGGATGGGGCGGAACACAACGCCTGATGCGGCTTATAGGTCCGGCGAAGGCAAAGGAGCTAATATTTACGGGCAAAATGATAATGGCAGATGAGGCCTACCAGATAGGGCTTGTTAACAAGGTAATCAGCCTAGGATCTAACGATAAACTTCCACCAGAAGTACCCAAAGGTGACGCGGTAAAGGAAAAGGAAAGAGCGAGTGAAATAGCCAAGATACTAAACAAGAAGCTAATGGACGAGTGCATTGCACTTGCAAAGGAGATAGCCAAGAACAGTTCCTTCGCAGTCAAGGTTAGCAAGAAGCTGATAAACAGGGGAATAGACACAGATCTAGAGACAGGACTTAGGCTTGAGATCTATGGTTGGGCGCTCTGTTTTGCACACGACGACAGACAGAAAATGATGTCCTCTTTCCTCAACAAGAGCAAAAAGTAGAATCTACTACCATGCCAAAAGTCGAGCACCCTTGCTAGCCCGGCAAACAAACGTTCTACTCTCTATGCCTGTCTCTTTGAAACCTTTAGCCATGGCGGCTGCTACTATCTTAGCATTTTTGCTTGTTTTCAGGAATGCTATCATGGAAGGCCCAGCACCGCTTATTGTGACTGCAAGCGCACCTGCAGAAATAGCACTCTGTTTGACGCTATCGTAGCCGGGTATCAGATGCTTTCTTGCTGACTCGATGATAGAATCATCTATTCCTCTAGTTATTGTTTCTACATCCTTTAGCGCAAAGCCTGCAACTATTGTGGCTGCGCCAGAAATATTGTAAACAACATCTTTGAGCGGCACAACCTTTGGAAGGACGCTCCTTGCCACCTCTGTCTTTTTCCTTGGCACTTCTAAGCATGGAACTGCAACAACAAGGACGAGGTTCTTGGGAGGCTCTAGCCTCGTGAACTGCAGCCTGTCGCTGGCAATACGGCAAATCACAAAGCCACCCAGCAAAGAAGCAGAGACGTTATCATAGTGCTTTGTGCCTGCGCTTGCCACCTCGCCTTCTGCAGCATATTCTACAAGCCTGTTCTTGTCAATCTTTAGGTCATAAAGCGCGTTAAATGCCATGGCAACAGCTGCTGCTGAAGCGGCACTGCTGCCAATACCATAGCCAGACGGCACACCTTTTGTGACCTCGATCTCTGTGCTATCGCTGATGCCAAAATCCTGCATCATCTTTTTTACTACAAGGCCAGCAGAGTTTGATTCAGGCATTGATGGAATCGCTTGATCGCTGTTCTTGATAGTAATTCTTCCGCCGCCAGGGTATGTCCTACTTACTTTGACTTTATCTTCAAGTGCGTCTAGCGCAAGACCAAACACATCGTATCCTGGCCCTAAGTTTGCAGTTGAGCATGGCGCAGCTGCGCTACATGTTTTCATAGTCAGCTAAATGTCCTCACCCTGACTAAGGGTTCGAGCAAGGGCTGCAGCTAGGTTGATCATGCCACTCATCGTGATGCTAGAAACAGCTATGAGGCTCTGGGCGAAGCCACCTTTGCTTATGCTGCGCGCCAGATCTTTAGTCAAGAGAGAATACTCAGTGTCTTTTTCGCTATTGAGAGTATGTTCAAGTGCCATACTCGAGCCCGCCCACTCCATGATATTTTTCAGCTTGTCTATTACAAGATCGCGCTTTGTAAGCACATTTATCTGAGCCATTTTCAACCGCAGTTTGACAGATAACGCAAGGAGCGATATAGACACAAAGTTGATCGGGGATGATACTAACATCCCATCGAAGGTAAATAACGTAGCCTTGTTATCTGCATGGAGGTTTAAGGCAAAATACGGACCACTTGCTCGGAACGCGAAGAGCTCTATCTGGCCAGGAGTGTCCACTATCAGGTAATCAGGGTTCAGCTCATCCACCTCCTTCTGGATCTCATCCAACCTTGTTGCAATCATGTCACTTGCCATTATAAGTGAGCCGTTGGGACCAAGCCCGTAGCTATCCATCAAAGTGGCAAAGTCAACGTAATTGCAGACATCAATATCTGGCTCATAAGGCAAGTTGACTGCTCCAGGGTCAAGGTTAAGCGTAATGGGGTAAGCGCCATTATCCCTGTACCACTGGAGTAACCTAGAGGTAAGGAGGGATTTCCCAGACCCTGCAGTTCCTGTTATAAATATCGCCTTCATTGCTATCAGGAAAACATGGTGCTGGTGTATATCTACTTTTTATACAGTGAGAGCGGATGTATATAGTATCTGGCAGCACCTATAGTACTTAGAGCGATAATGCATAATGACGTCATTAATTGAAGATCGGGATGGACTGCAGCAGCGCAATAACACCGAATCAAAGCTGGAAAAATCAAGATTGTAGGCGTGATAATAAAATCCTCCTAACAGGGCTACGTAATGAATGAAAACATAAAGCGGGCTTGGATGACCAAAAAGGAAAGAAGAATAGTCATCAGCTCTTCATCCTATCTCTCTGTTAAGCACCGAGGCGGCTGAATCCCCAATGATGCGGCTTGACCATTGGCTGGAGCTCCAAACTTCTCCATGAGTGCAACAATACTTTCGTCTTGCACATCATCTTTGCAGCGACTTCATCTGTATGTGATCTCGATCCCTATTATAGAATTGCAGCAGGGCCCAAACTTCTTCCTTCTCTGATAGAAAAAGTCTATTTGCATCACTTTCTAAGCCCTCAGGAGAACCTCCTAGCTTGTTGTGCTGCTAAGACAGTAGATCTCAGTTCTTACCATTATTCTTAAACCATTGTACAAATAGCTTTCCAATCTATTTTATGGATTGATGGTTCTTTTTAGGTGCTAGCATGGATAGACCCTGATAATTTCCAGTCTCTTATTCTTCCATTTCAGTAACAGATTCAAAATTTTGTTTTCCATGGCGGTTGCTATACTAAGAGCCTATCCCAATAATATTGACATACTGGCCAGATTTGCATGACGACTA
>CAYWRR010000067.1:0-9595 GCA_964460425.1 uncultured Nitrososphaera sp. | reverse complement strand
GGAGCCTTCTGATTGTTATTTAGACCTTGTTCTATATGCTGCTACTTTTTGCTGGTTTTTTCATACATTTTCAGTAACTGCTGGATCACACCGTCCATGTCGTCCTCCCTTACTTCCGGCGAAACTGCATGTTTAAGTAAATTGCTTACAGTGTTGGAGATCTCAGAACTAACTTCGTCAAAGCTATCCATGTCACTATAGCTCTGTTGATAAAGCCTCCTCAATCGCATTGCATACATGTGTGTCTGTTCATTCATTGTCACGTCATAGCTGCGATTGTTGACCTTTATCTTCTCCTTTATCATGTTCTATACCTAACCAGACCATAGCCTTTAAAAACTTGTCTAGGTTATAAGTTCACATCAGCGAGACAAGCTTATAAGTTGTGTAACTATTGATCCCTGTTACCACGGTTACAGACAGCTGGAATACAATACTACTTTTAAGGTGCTAATCTGATGATGGCTGGGTGCTATAGTAATAAGAATGCCATTTGATAACAGGTGGGTAAAGCCACAAGGAGAAAGTGTTGGTCACAAATTGCTTGAGGGCATCAAGCCACAAGCACCACTAAAGCCTAGGATAGAAGAAGCACAGAAAAAATTACATATGCAGATCGCAAGGCTAGATGCAATAGCCTCAAGAATGCAAGAAAAAGATAAGCTAATTTTCAAGCGCGTAGTGCTTGCAATGCAAAGCCATGATTCTTCGCATGCAAAGGTCTTATCAGGAGAGCTATCGCAGATCCGAAAGATGAACAAGATGGTCACGTCAGCAAAGCTAGCTTTAGAACAGATACAGCTTAGGCTAAACACAATGACAGAGCTTGGAGATGTAGTGGTAACTCTGAGTCCTGCAATGTCAGTCATAAAGGGACTGCAAAGCGGATTATCAGGAATGATGCCGGAGGCAGATCAGTCATTTGGACAAATATCCGAGCTCCTTGGAAACATTATGACAGACTCAGGACAGATACCGAACAGCGAAATTGCAAACTTCAACACAATAAACGAAGACACGGCACAGATAATGGAAGAAGCCAGCGCGGTAGTAGAAATGAACATGAAGAACAAGTTCCCAGATTTGCCTAGTCCAAACCTAGCAGCTGCAAAGAACTTAGAGGCAACAAGCTACTAGGTCTAGCCTATTAGCTCTCCATATTTTTTGCTTGCTATTTTTTGAACTTGTTTTTTTATCCTAGATATTGTGGGGTAGCTATAACCTTTTTCCCTGTAAGTCTTGATCATCACCTTCCAATTATTGAGCCGCCAACTTGCTTGATCCTCTGTCAGCGAAAGCGTTTCTCTTTTCACGAGACTCTTTCGCCCCGGCATCAAATACCCGCCACTTTCAGCCGCATAGCGACTATATGCAAAGCGTAGTCCCAAGAGTAGGTCATTAGGTGGAAGCGATCTAATATACAGCGCGATCTCTCTACTTTGCTCTTCTGACAGATCTAGCTTGAACATAAATTTCCTTACAGGCATATGCATACGCAGTAGCACTTCTGTATTAAAAACATTATTTCTAAATCCGAGTTTAGAAATATTCTATAAGATTCCTGTTTTTTTGCCCGCTCTTTCAATTGCCGCTACTGCAGAATCCAAGTGTTCTCGGCGGTGCATGGCATTCAGTGAGATTCTGAGGCGAGCATAACCCTTTTTGACCGTCGGATACCGAATTGCTTGAGCAAAAACACCCTCCTCCAGCAATTCTTTAGAAAGCTCTAGGGTCTGTACTTCTTTACCAACTATGATTGGAACTATCTGGCTTGCAGAGTTTCCAAGTTTAAATCCCAACCTTTTGATTGCCTCTGAAAAATAGAGGATATTCCATTGAAGCCTCTTTTGCAATTCTCCACTCTTTGCTATTGGAATAGCAGTAATTGCTGCAGAGCATAGGTGTTTGGGTAGGGCGGAAGTATAGATAAATTGCCTTGATGTGTTGATCAACAGTTCTCTAATGGGTAATGTAGTGGCTACATAGCCTCCAAAGCAACCCAACGCCTTACTCAGACTGCTGACATGTATGTCAAAGTTTACTCCCATTCTAGCTGGCATGCCTGAAAAGGCGGGGCCAAAGATAAAGTCACCATGTGCATCATCAATGATGGTTATTGCATCATGATGTCCTGCTATGCTCTGTATTTCTGATAGTTTTCCCATGTCCCCGTCCATGCTAAAGATGCCTTCCGTTATTACAATTTTTCTGCCTCGTCTGCGTCGCATTAGTTCTTCTAGATGATCAGTATCATTATGCCGGAAGACGGCTATTGTTGCACCACTTAGCCGGCATGCATCCACTATGCTAGCATGGTTCAGCTCATCGCTAAATATTGTGGAGTTCTTGTCTGCGATTGTAGTTACTACGCCTAAATTAGCAGTATAACCCGTAGGAAATAGAAGGGCTGATTCTGTCCTACGGTGGTATGCAAGCAGACCTTCAAGCTCTGTGATTTTTGGATGGTTGCCTGCAATTAACCTTGAACCACACTGTGATACTTCTTCGTTTAGTGCCATAATAGTTTTCTTGATTACTTGCTTGTTTTGAGAGAGCCCCAGATAGTCATTGGAGCAAAGATTGATGACCTCCTTGCCGTCTACATTGGCCGTCGGACCCCTAGCAACTACGGTCCTAAGACGACGGTATAACCCGCTCTTTTCAAGAAAATGAAGCTGATCCTTAACGAAGGTAGTCTTATGGCTTGAACCCAATTTCTCTTATCATCGCAATGTCCTTGTTGGGCTGATTTCCTCCCGTAGTTAGGTAGCCGCCAGTGATAATACCATTTGCTCCTGCCTTGAGAGCCAGCTTATCATTATGCTTGAGATGAACCTCCCGTCCACCGGCTATCTTGAGGATCGTTTTTGGCATTATGAAACGCCACACTGCAATTGTCTTGATTGCCTCAAAAGGATCTATCGACTTAATATTTACCAGTGGAGTCCCTTCTCTACCTATCAGGATATTGATCGGAACCTCTTCAGGGCGGAGTGACGCAAGAGAGAAGGCTAGCTCTAGTCTCTGCCTAGGAGTTTCGCCCATTCCAATAATACCCCCGGAGCATAGCTGTAATCCTGCCTCCTTGACGATTTTTGCAGTATTTATTCTGTCAGAAAAGTCATGTGTCTTACAGATATTAGAAAAATAGCTCTCTGCAGCTTCTAAATTATGGTTGTAACGCTTGACTCCCAGCTTCTTTAGCTTTATCGCCCTATCCAATGTTATAAACCCTAGAGAGACATTTACTTCAATATCCAATTTGGATCTGATCTCTTGTATTGCTTCACAGATCCGCTGAAAGTCACTCTCTGGCGGATCTCTGTAAGCGCATACTAAACAAAAACTTGTAGCCCCCCCTTCCTTGGCTTTTGCTGCCTTCTCGACCAACTCTTCTTTCGGCAATAAAGGATATCTGTTAATGGCAGTATCGTAGAATGAGGATTGTGCACAAAATGAGCAATCCTCTGGACACCTGCCAGATTTTGCATTTACGAGTGATTCGACATCTACCGCATCACCATTAAATCTTCTAGTGATACTATTAGCAGAATCAGCAAGGAGCATAATGTCATCGATGCCAAGCAGACGCTCTGCTTCTTCAAAGGTAATTGAGCCACCGGCGAGTACTTTCTCCGTACAACCCTGAAGGAACGTCAAATCAGTCATAACGTCAGGCAAGTTAAATCCAGTAATTAAAATTTCCGTCCGAAAGCCTTGTTCGAGAGGTATTTCTAAACTCGAATTTAGAAATATCTCGTCATAGTTTGCATAAGCCTTATTTAGACCAAGGATCAAGAGGAATACTCTCCATTATGGGATCATGCAATATCCTCTTAGGTTTATAGTGGATTCCTTGAACAATTATTCATCATCACTAGTAATATTGGCCGAAAGTGTTTGGGCGCGTATCCTTATAAAAATAGCTCATTCTGATTGCCTCCAGCGGTATCTTCTGCAAGAATCGAAAGATGTTCTAGGAAATGGTATCTTTTTGAAAAGATATTCATGTTTTATGAATATGATAAGTTACGTACTTTTCCCAAGAACAGGAGATTAGGGGGGGGTCCGGACAGCCAAAAAGACCCAAAGGTTGATAGATCATTTCTTGCTAGATATGGAAAGAAGGTGGCGCTTTTCGTTACATAATGGGGGGTTGCAAAACAGTTCAAAAATGGAACCATTTCTATATGGCATGAAAAAGAGTACCTTTTTTTTACTATTGGATTGCCATAGCTAATGATCAAGACGTCCATTTAATAACGCTACCTTTTTTGAACACCTTTCTTGACAATGAGGTAATTATATTGGAGCATCTAGAAGAGAATATGAAATATGCCTTTGCATACCTGCGTGTAAGCACGGAAGAACAGACTGTCCAGAATCAGAAGCTTGCTCTTGAAAAATGGGCACTTGGAAACAATTACTTGATCCTGGACTCTTTTGAAGATCCTGCTATAAGTGGTAAGGTTCCCGCTACCCAAAGACGCGGATTTCAAGAAATGCTTGAGCTCATTAAAATGACTGGAGTAGATGCTGTTTTAGTTTATGAGTTGTCACGCGTTGGAAGAACCTTCTGGGATACGCTAGAGGCGATAAAGGCAGTAGAGCACTATGCCTCTTTGATTTCATGCTCACCCCGAGAATCATTTCTCCAAACCACAGAGTCCAGTATCAGAAAACTTATGATTGGTATCTTGACATGGGCTGCCGAGAGAGAACGTGAGCTCCTAGTCCAGAGGACGAAAGATGGCATGAACCGTGCCAAAGCTGCAGGAAAAGGCATTGGTCGGCCTCAAAAGATAATTGACAAGGATAAGCTCATCACCCTGCTTGCAGAAAATCATTCGAAAGCAAGAATAGCGAAGAGCCTTGGGATCTCAAAAGCTACACTATACAAGAAATTGAGCGAGCTAAGATAGCTTCTCTATCTTTCTCAATAACATAAGCTGCACATTGAGCAGCTTCTCTAGATCCTGCTTTCCAATACCCAAGGGTGGGATTAAGAGCATTATGTTGCGAAGCGGCCTCAGATACACTCCCATCTTTAGCGCTTGTTGCATTATAAAGTAGTTTATGATCTCTTTATTTTTCAACATGACGATCGGCTTGTTGTTTTTTGCCAGCTCAAATCCAGCAAGTAGACCCTTGTGTCGGATGTCGGCTACTATAGGTGATCTTGAAAATTCAGGCAGTCTTGACGCTATATATTCGGTGCTCATTTTGATTTGCAGGGTTAGATCATGCTTTTGGTAATTCTTGATGTTTTCTAGTGCTGCTGCGCATCCCACAGGATGACCTGTAAAAGTGTGACCATGATATAGATGCCTACTGTACTGATATCTTCCTAGAAAGGCATCAAAGATACGACGAGTAACAAGAGTTACTGCTAGCGGGAAATAACCTCCAGTAAGGGCTTTTCCAAAGCATACAATGTCTGGTTGTGACTTCTGTGCAAGATATTCTACGACATTTCCAAGTCTGCCAAAACCGGTTGCAATCTCGTCAAGAATCAGCAAGATGTCATAATCTCTGCAGAGCCTTGCTATTTTTTTCTGATAACCTCTAGGAAAAATAATCGCTCCCCCTGCGATCTGAGCCCCACTTTCCATGATGAGCGCAGCGCATTGATTATTATGTCTTTTAATAGTGGTCTCAGTCTTGTCAAGACACCATTCTACTAGGTCGCCTTCATTTGTAAACCTGCTACCATAGAGAATCGGGCTTGGAACCCTGTGCACATTAAACAAGAACGGTCTATATACCCTGAAAAAATGCTCAATGTACCCAACAGACATCGCACCGGTTGTGTCGCCATGATATCCGTGCTCGAGAGAGATAAATTCTGTTTTTTTGTCTTTGCCCTTATTATACCAGTATTGGACAGCCATTTTCATTGCAACCTCGATCGCGGTAGAGCCATTGTCAGTATAGAATACCCTATGCATCCCTCTAGCCAGCCTAACGAGTCTTTCAGCAAGCTTTACGGACGGAGCGTTGGCAAAGCCGAAAAGAGTAGAATGCGGTACCTTTTTTAGCTGATCTATCATGGCTTGAACAACTTTATTCTGCCCATGCCCCCAAACGTTGCACCACATACTGGCACTACCATCAAGGTATCCTCTTCCATGGCTATCAATGAGGTAAAAGCCATCTCCTTTCACGATTACCCTGTTATTCCATTTTGCCCAGTCTCTCATCTGGGTATACGGATGCCATACAAACTCTTTGTCTGCATTTGTCAGGTCCAATTCAGTTAAATGCATGTTTTATCTGCAGCTCTAATAACATTTCCATGCATGGCATCTTCATAACAGGAACAAATACAGGAGTAGGCAAGACAGCAGTTGCTGCTGGACTCGCCTGGGCTCTGAGAAAGCGAAAAATAGATGTTGGCGTCATGAAGCCCTTTGCAACTGCAAACAGAGTTTTCTCAAGAAAATACTGGTCTAAGGACACCGCGATACTTGCTAAGGCCTCTAGGGTAAGTGATCCTGACTACAATCTTAATCCCTTTTTTTACTCGATAGCAGCCTCACCTCTAGTAGCTTCAGAGCTAGAGCACGGCGCACCAGTCAATATCAAAAGAGCTGTACAAGAGTTGAAAAAGCTTGGAAGAAAATACGATTTTCTAATTGTTGAAGGCATTGGAGGCATATTGGTTCCGTTGGCTGAAAATGAATGTATTGCAGGCTTTGTACAGCATGTCGACTTGCCTGTGGTTATTGTCTCAACAGCCAAGCTTGGAACACTCAACCATACTTTACTTACCGTAATGGCCTGCAAGAAGTTTGGGCTTAAAATTGCAGGAATAATTTTGAATAAAGCATCAAAAAAACCTAATATAGTAGAGCAAAAGACAGCAGAAGTTATTGAGAGGCTTACACACATCAAAGTATTGGCCATAATTCCTTTCTCACAAGGCGCGAATTACGCTGTTATTGGTAAGGTGCTAGAACAGGATTTAGACCTTGACAAATTATTGTCAATGTAAGAGCTTAAGTGCACGATCTCCTTTGCCAACAAGGAAGGCATGGATATCTAAAATGATCCTCGAATACGGAAATTCTCTTGAGCCAATGTAATAATTTTTATGATCTACCTCTAGTTGCCTTGCTGAGATGATCCAAATATTTGCATCATGAGGCTGCACAGATTCGGCATGCTTTATCTTTGTGAGCTCCGTATTGCTTTTTATTATTTGGATGACCAGAGCTTTTTCTGGGCTGTTGCTCAGTATTTTTAGTGAAGGAATAACTAGGTCCAATCCTGAGCCTTTCCAGCTGACCTTTCTCTCAGAAGGAAGCATGGAAGCAGTCAGCATGAAATGTAGCAATGCCTCGCATAGACTTCCGAAGGACTCATCATCCAATTCATCGACCATCCTATTTTTACACTCTTCAAGAATTTCAATACACCATCTCTCAGACATTTCAATCTCGCTAGTGACTGCCATGCGGATTCTTTCTTTGCCAAATTTATCTATGGTGCAATACAGAATGTCTTTGATGTCTATACTCATGGATAGTGCATACAAGCTACGTTTATTAAATCTGCCATAGACTACACTATGTATATGGCTAGGAGGATTGCTATTGGTCTTCTTATTGCCTCTCTGATACTTCTGATAGTCTACGGAGCTGATGTTGCAGTTGCATCATCCTCTCCAAACAGAGAGGGTTTCTTGCCTTTTGATGTGGGAGTTAGAGGTGGAGCCTTTGGCGGGGGTGCAGTCGTAATGTCAATAATTGCATTCGTAATCGCTCGCAAGGAATATGCTCCTGCTGTTTCTGCTCTCTTGTTTGTTAATGGGGGTCTCATCATTGCAGGAATGATTGCGCTTGTTGCACAGGGGTCGCTTGCATCTGAAGATTTCTCAAGCACATTACCCACAATCGGCTCTACAGTAGTAATAGGAGGAATCCTAGTAGGGCTAGGAGCATGGAAGCTTTTAACAGACAGAAAAATACTCGCTACGAGGAAAAAAGAACCGGCTCAGAAATAAAAAGGTGTATCAGCTTCGGACCTCATACATGGTAGACCTTGAAATGAAGCCTAATAACTACAAAGTCTGCGAGAGATTATCCCGGCCTCGGTATGAGTATTTCGTCCTTACATTTCGTGATAGAAGATCATCATGCGCACATACACCTGTACCCTAGCGAGTAACGTTTTATACAATCTTGGCAAGTTGATTGGTATCATGAAGGTAGTAATTCTTGCTGGTGGTTTTGGAAAAAGACTAAAGCCCCTTACCGACACGAGACCTAAGCCCATGATAGAGGTCTTAAACGTCCCAATTATCGAATGGCAGGTAAGATGGCTTCGAAAATTTGGTATAAAAGATTTTGTCGTATGCGTGGGATTTATGAAAGAGCAGATAATTGACCAGCTTGGCAATGGCGCTAGGTTTGATTCCCGAATCGACTATTCATTTGAAGAAAAGGCCCTCGGAACCGGTGGGGCACTTTTGAATGCGAAGGAGTTTGTATCCAACCAAGATTCATTTTTTGTGCTAAATGGAGATATTCTTACAGAGCTTGACCCAAACAGATTGAATATTGGAAATTCAAATGTCCTTGCGGTTGTTCCTCTCCGTAGCCAATTTGGAGTCGTCGAACTTGATGTGAATTCAACAGTCCGTGGATTTATTGAAAAACCAGAAATCCCTGACATGTGGATTAATGCCGGCCTGTATCACTTTACTCAAGAGGTTTTTAGATATCTGCCCCAAGAAGGCAACATTGAGGTTACCGCCCTTCCGACACTGGCAAAAGAAGGAAGGCTCCAAGCTGTGAGATACAAAGATGTTTTCTGGCGCTCAATTGATTCTCACAAGGATATCGAGGAAGCATCCAAAGAGATGAAGGAAGCAAAAGTATAATGACTGTGGAAAAGCTGGGTTACAGTCTCGGTCCCCTACTGTCCATGCACGAGGTTCTTCTATGCTCCAAGATGGCTGATCATCAAGAAAATGTTGATTCATTATGGGTTCCGGAATCTTGGGGGCGAGAGTCATTTTCAACTCTTGGTGCCATGTCTCAGATTACTAAAAAAGTACGGCTTGGGACATCGATTGTCAACATATATTCTAGGACGCCTGCAAGTGTTGCTATGGCGGCGACCACCCTCGACATGCTTTCAAATATGAGGACAATTATAGGTCTTGGAGCAAGCACTGCAGCTATTGTTGAAAACTGGCACGGTGTACAGTTCAAGAATCCTGCCAGTCGTATGAAAGAGTACATAGATTGCCTTAGGCTAATCAATAGAGGCGAAAAGGTTAATTATAATGGCAAATTTTTCAAAATAAACAATTTCAAGATATTACATCAGCCCCAAAGGGTGCATATCCCAATTTTTATTGCCGCTGTCAACAAAAAAATGGTCTCTATGGCATCTGAGCTTGCAGATGGAATATTGTTGTATTTGAGACCGTTTGAAGAACTGAAAAGGACAGCGAGTGAATTGAAACAGGCTACAAAAGGAAAAGGCTTTGAAATTGCTTGCTCGTTCATATGCGCAATATCAAATAAAGACCCACAAAAAGCCAGAGATCGCGCAGCTGCAACTCTTGCGTTTTATGTGGCAGTTG
>CAYWRR010000066.1:7179-9635 GCA_964460425.1 uncultured Nitrososphaera sp. | reverse complement strand
ACACAGATGGTATAGAGTTACCATCAGCGAGTACTAAACCATCGTATTCAGACTAGAATGGTTGAACTCTTCTTTGTTTGACTGTTCTTGTCTTAGACTAAATAAAATAAAGGACAATTTTGTATATGATGGCAACTGTTAGAAATGGAAAGGAAAAGCATGGATAGTACACAATAGTATGTTATTAGTGTAAATCAGGTCCTGAATAGATCGGACTTTATTTTTTACTTTCATCTGCAGCCAGAAATCCCTGTTGCAACCGCCTTCATTAATGGCTCATGAAATTTAGCGATCTTGGCATGCCAGATAATTGGGTTAAATGAGTGAGCGTTCGACAGAAACTTGATGCCGAGATTCCTTGAGAGATTAGGTATCAAAACAAGTAGACAATGTAAAAAAAACATAAAACTCCTAAGAGATAGCCAATGAATTAAAATTGCCACGAATCTGTAATCAATTAACATGCTAGTTATGATTCAAGATTTTAAATACCTTAGCGCGTGCTATTTCCATTTTGCGAAAGAAGGCCAATATCGATAAATGGAAAAGTATTGCCAGTTGCTAGAGGAAGTTCCCCGTTCCATTTGCTTAATGCCTGCCATCTAAGATAATCAGGATTTTCTCTCAATTGTTCATTAATAGTCCTAATCGCTTCCGCTTCTCCTCTGGCCTGCGCTATATTGGCATTGGCTATTCCTTGAGCCTCAGCTTCACGCGATTGTGCTTGTATACGGACTTTTTCTAGGATATTTCTCTCCCTTAACACCTCTTGTTGAGCAACTACTTTTGCTTCTACAGCAGAGGCAAAATCAGTGGAAAACTGAAAATCTGTTATGAACACCTGCTCGCTGATAATGCCTCTCGGTATTAATGTATTAAATATTACTTCCCCTATCGCTGCCTTTGCCTCTTCCCTTTTTGTAATTAATTCTTCGGCTTCAAATTTCGCCGTACTTTGCTTTACTGATTCTTGGATAGTTGGAGCAATTAATCGGTCTGCATAATCAGCTCCGAGTGTCTGATATATTTCGTTAACCTTACTGCTATCAAGATGGTAATTCAATGCAACCTCCGTTGATACTACCTGTAGGTCATTGGAAGATGCTGTTGCGGATGCTACATACTTTAGAGTTCTGACCTCCATCTGTTCTACATGCTCTATGAATGGAATTATGAAAGCAAATCCCTCTGGAAGGACTCTATCTTCAACAGCTCCAAGATACAGTACCACACCCCTATAACCTGCTTGTATTACTACCGCTGATTGAGAAATCACAATGAGAATGACTGCCGCCGTAACTGTTGCCATGATAATCTTGATCTTTTTTTCAGTTTCGTCTTCAAGAGCAGCAGCTACTACCTTTTCATGAGTTCCTTCAGTAAGCCGCACATTATCCGCCGAGCGTGATCGTGATGAGAACTTGAGTTTCCTAAGAAATCTGGCTAATGTTGCTAAAAAATCTCGATCATGATTCAATACAAACACATCCAATATTCCTGAGTGATGATGTATAGCATGTTACTACTAGCAGCAGAACGAAATATGATACGGTCCATGAATCATTATGGAAATCTCCTACATCTTCAAGTTTTAAGCCATAAAAAGGGACATCTCTATTCAATCCACTATCAGCTCTTCCTCTCACACCGCATGATGCCCAAAGACTTGATTTTTCTTTATTATTGTACAGCAGCTGCAACTAGCTCTTATACACTCAACTGTTTTGGTATGCATGCAGATATGGCATCGACATATCTGCACTTGAATACTATTCTGCATTACTATTTGCCGCCTTCTCTTGCTTTGTCTCCAATCATAGAATAGCCAGAGTCCAATTAATGGAGCCGCTAGCAGTAGTAAAGGCTCTACCATAAAAATGGGGATCTTGAAAACTAAAAGGCCAATGGCTATCATGCTCGTACCTATTGCCAACACCATAAGGTATTTGCTTGTAGTCATGAGCCTCAGTTCATTTTATTGTATGAATATAATCAAATTACGCTTATTTAAGAGTGCTTAAAATGCTCTAGAGTCACTGGTGCAGAATGATGCATTGGTCATAATAGTTTTTAGTGAAATGGATATACAATATCTATTGATTAGAATCGAAAATCACTTTTATCTACTTCCTTAGTAACTGCAATTGGCAAGACCGATCGAACGAATCAACTATATGACAAAATATTGTAACATCAACTATATGACAAAATATTGTAACAAATAACTACGTAGGACTCTTATCCCTATCTTCTTCTGTGGCCTCGGTGTCCTCTTGCCCTTTAGTGTGCATCCTAGCCCGGTAACTACTAGGATTTGCTGCTTCTGAATGATATCCTACCTTCATGCCTTCTCCTTCTTTATATTCCGGCATTTTTGCTGCCTCTGAATGATAGCCCATCTCTTCTCCTTCTTTATATTCCGGCATTTTTGCTGCCTCTGAATGATAGCCCATCTC
>CAYWRR010000066.1:0-7079 GCA_964460425.1 uncultured Nitrososphaera sp. | reverse complement strand
TGCTGCCTCTGAATGATAGCCCATCTCTTCTCCTTCTTTATATTCCGGCATTTTTTTCTTCGGATGCTGTTTAGAATCCTTTCCCATTAGTCCAATTAAAGTACTTTACCTATTACTTTTAACCATTTATACAGCATTTCAGTTAAAATTGGCACTATGCGTTAATCAGTTTCCACACACAAAGGAAATACATTCGAGAGTATATGTAACTTCTTCTCGTATCTGCTTTTCACTCCTTCATGATGCTCGATGAATATAAAATAGAAGGGCAAGTGATGACATGTTAGATCGCTGTGCAGAAAAAGATCTTTTGCGTACCTCACCACTATCCTATCGGTATTTACATATATCATGTAGCTGGAATCTTGTACCATGGTCTACGTGGCCAGAGGAACCACTTTACTATTAATGAGATCCCCACAAACCAACCCATCATTATTATTGGCTCGAACCAGTTTGGATTGTTTGTGCCCGGTTGAATTCCCATGGCTGGCTCTACTCCAAACAAGAGAATTGCACCTATAGCTGCAGGCATAATTGCAGTAAATGCTATCATCAATGTGATTGTATCTTTCAATGCTCCTGCCAAGTCACGATAGGTTCCATGAGGTTGTCTCCATTTATCGCTTGCAAGCCACCGTTGCATGCCCCCGGTGTACCAGTATACCATACCCATGAAGAATGTAGCGCCAATAATGTTGCCCAGGGTAACGGGAACAAGGTTATTCCACATAGCCTGTCCCCATGTAAAATCTGCACCTTGCCATATGGCGGCGGACAATACCCAGTGGTTTACTATGCTGTGCTCAAACCCAGTAGCAAAGAAGGTCCCCAGCGGGAATGATATCAATGCAATCTTTGCAATAACCTCCTGTGTTCTGAACGCACCCCATACTGCCATAGTCACCATCCAGTTAGCAAATATCGCTCTCCAAAATAGCTGGTCCCATGTCAGAACATTGACCTTTACGTTTCCTACATTTACAAGGAAGTCTGTAAAGAGGGAACCAAAGCCGGGCCCAGCCAACATAAGCGCCCCCACGATTATCATCCATCCTATAACTACTCCAGATATCCAGTGACCAGCATGTGTTATTCCCCATTGATAAAATACTTCTCTCCATCTGGCCTGCTTTGTCATCAGTGATATGCCTGATGTCATGTAATCTCCAGTTACAAGATTGGCTCCAAAGATAATTACAGCTACCAGCGCTGTTCCAGGAAAGACAACCCACATAAGAAATCTGCCAAATCCTGGCGATAGATCTGGGGCAACAGCAGCCATGATTATGAACGCGAAAAGCGCAGCAAAAGCCAGATAGCTCATCGCCTGCCACCCCATAAGGATACCTTGGGCTGGATTGATTTTGCATTTTGCTACTCCAAGGTTACTCAATGTCTTTAGCGTATCGGGCAAGCCAAAGATGCCTGCAAGAAGCCGTGGAGGTGCTGGTGGTGTTTCAGGTTCTGGAGAAGGAGGAATAACTTGAGAAGGAGGTGACGATGACGGCGGAGGAGGGTTCATGGAAGAAGAATGTCCCGGTAGCGGGTTTGTTGAAGATGAGGCAGGCTGTGATGACGGGTTGTAAGAACCATCAGAAATACTTGGTCCTGCAGCTGACACCTTCTCATCAGATGAAGTACTCATTGCATAACATTTTTCCTTTGCACTTCATATTCTTAATTGCTTTATTACAGCTTATATTAGAAATACATATCATGCAGCGATTTTGATTCAGGATTGACTGCTGACATGGTTCTGATCAGCATTACGACTGTACAGTGGCTGCTTTCCTGCTAGGAACAAAGATAGCAATATACCAGTTATTGCGGCTGCAGTCATCAATGCAGAGGCACCATCAAATTCAGGGATTACACTTGTTCCTACAACTTCTATGTTTCTATCTCCTGGTTGATATTCAATTACTATTCTTGAATGTGTGTCATTGCCCACGGTAAAAAAGGATTGTTGTGATGCCTCATTGTCTATGTTGACTAAAAAGTCACCACCCAAGAGAGCCTTAGGAAAGGTAAGATGAATAAATGAGAGACCAGAATCTCTACTCGACTCAGACAATTTAACAGAGATTTTCTTTTGGTTCTGATCCACGCTTAGATCAGTGATCGAAGATGTGGAAAGCGTATCGATAGTAAAAGTAGTTCTGTTTATATTAATTATTTCTGGTGTATGCATTGGGATATTGATACTCATACATAAAGGGTTTAGATAGCATTCAGCAATTACTTGCCCCATATTTCCGTTATGCATTCCTTTAGTTGCTTCTGCAAATATCCAATCCTCAAAGTACCCACTATCCTGTCCATTGGGAAATCTTTGCCACGTGCGGTCATCAGCAACATTGGCGTTTATCCCTTCCACTTCGTCTAGCAAAACTTGATCTTGAAATAGCTGTAGGGTGATCAAATGGGCATCAAAGAGGTCCAACACGATGGGGATATTTACAACGTAATGATCATGGGCAGCTAATGTAAAGCTTTGAGTCTCATACTCGTAATCATCAGGTGTGAGCGATACTTGTGTTGTATTACTGCCGTCTATACCACCTGCAATGACATTTAGATTTAACCTAGAGACAGAAACCGGGACATCTCCAGCATTCAGAAGCTCAATCCAACTCAATCTATTCTGGTCAGAAGACGCATTGATCTCAATCTCATTAATAATAATAGGAAGCGAGTCTGCTGGTTCATCTCCTCCATATACAGCGATAGAAGTAAAATAAAAAGGTGCCAGATGTGATAATAATACCAAGGTGGCTAAAATAGCGGATAAAGAGGGTACTTTTGACGGCAATGCAATCTTGATATGTAACACCTTCTTTTGATAATATTTTTTCTCTGGAGGTCCTGATCAAGACTGGGCATGATGATAATAATAATTAGGTATTTTTCGAGTTCATTCTTCTATTTGATGATGGTAATTTTTTGTATCTTACATGCAAAGAACTAGGAAACCATTTTACCCGACGTCGGGAAATTGCTGGAGAAGACATACCTATACATATCTTTGCTATATAAGTTCCAGTTTTGTAATAACACTTAATGTTGAAACAAACCAAATGTGAGGCAGTGAAATAAGTGATATGACCACAACGGAAGTAGTTTCAACGCAAGCTGACAGACAACAGGCTATACTCGAAGGTATTAGGGCAAAGATGAAGGAGAAAGGCATAACCTATACAAAGCTTGCAGAGACGATTGGAAAAGACCCAATGTTTATTGCAGCCGCTCTACACGGGCAACATAAACTTTCTTTCACAGATGTAGACAAGGTAGCAAATACACTTGGCTTGGATGGAGAAACAAAAAAAGCTCTATTGGTATACCCGGTAAGAACAGAGTTCCCAAGCACCACTGATCCCTTCAAGTACAGAATATTGGAGGCGATCGGGGTGTACGGAGACGCCATGAGAGAGGTATTCAATGAACTATTTGCAGACAAAACAGGACGCGGCGGAGATGGCATCATGAGTGCAATTGATTTTTCAATAAAGCTAGAGAGAATCACTGGAAGTCATGGTGAACCCCGGGTACGTATAATAATGGATGGAAAGTATCTAGAATACAAAGAATTCTAGGGCACTTATCTCAATCTTTCCTTTCATTTTTTTGTCCTTCAGTGAATTATGCATATTACAAAGTATTGCCGCTTGTGCTGCTAAAGAGACCTGCCTCTTATGTTAAAAAGCATCTTCAATCAAAAATGCTGCTAGACCTTAAATCCAGTTTGAACCTTGGTCGAGGTTTTTTTCTTCATCGTCTGCAATGAGGCTTCTTAATTTGCTATATTCCTCAACCGATATTTCCCCCTTAGCTAGCCTAACCTTGAGGATTTGAAGCGGGTCTTCAATCTGCTGTCGTCCGTGTAGGGTTTTAGCCCTATCTTCAATCTGCAGGGTCTTCTCGATCTTTATCCCACTGCTGTCACACAAGAGCTTGACAAGCATGGCTTTTGACCGCACATATGCGATGAAGGGTTTTTCATCTGATGCTACAAAAATAGTCGTAACAGATCTCCTTTGATTCGTAAATGTAATATCCGAAGTCTTTGACCCTGATGTGAATATAGACAGACCCGTTTTTTCAAAAATAATAGATTCACCATATTCATTGCTTATTTTGACAGAAGCAAGGCAGCAGACATTATTGATATGGCCATTGTTGGCATTTACAGGCGATAGCAGGAAGCCTTTTGCTGTAACAGTTCTCTTGGCAGAATGATCATTGAGATCTTGTTGTTTCCTTCTGAAAAAAGAAATCTTTTGCATATGGTTAGCAAACTGATACCGCTTGATCACCGAACATTTCATGTATTCTAATATTTTTCCTCCTGTCACGTAAATGGAGATATTGTTTGGAAAGTCTGCAATTAGATCTAGGTTGTCCAGTTGGGCATTGTCGTCATGTGGAAAGGTGGAGTCGGTTATAGTAAAAAGTTTCAGACTGCTACGTGCTTCTGTAGCTTCGGGCATAGGGACAAAAATACTTGGATCTATTTTTACAATGCCATGCCAGAGCACCTCGTAGTCCATAGGTACCTGGTCAACATCTTCTCCCATCAATAAGTTCTGATATTGTTGATTTATATACCTTCAAGGAGTTTTCCATAGCTTTATGCATCTTGGATGCCATTTGTGTGCATTAAGTGCACATAGTAGTAACAGAGCAAAATCTTGTCATATGACCCAGCCAAGTAGGTACAGAATAAGAGTCACCATAGCAAAGAAAACTGCTGTAATATACTTTCTTTTTCTTGATGACATCAGATGTTGTACTTTATTATTGGCGGGGTGGTCTTTCATATTATTTGGTATCAAGCTTTTGCATCAAAATAGGTGTCATCTATTGAATTTAATCATATTCACGTATAAACCTTTAATGAATTGATTAATTTACTTAAATACATCATTTTTCTATATATTCTTCATGTTCAATGATCACGTTATTGAGGAAATGCTCGAGTTGCGCGGCATTAGGCCGGCAGCTATTCAGGTACGAACGTGCAATTATTCATTTGATAGACAGGCAATTAAGGAACTAGCAGATAGCATTCGCCAACATGGTCTAATTCAACCTATAACGGTCAGACCTGTGGATTCTGGATTTGAAATAGTCACAGGTCACCGACGATATCAGGCTTGCAAGCTTTTGAGATGGAGGGTAATACCTGCACTAATTCGTGTTCTGTCAGACAAAGATGCATTTGAGATCCAATTGATTGAGAATATGCATCGCATGACCATGGACCCTATCGAGGAAGCTGAAGCGTTCAAAGCCTATATTCTTGATTATGGGTGGGGAGGAGTGTCCCAACTGGCACGTATTCTATCAAAAAGTGAGCAGTATATATCGAGCAGGATTCAGCTTCTACGGCTGCCAAAGGAGATTATGGAAGAAGTAGCGCATAAAAAGCTGAAACCATCCCACGCTCTAGAGCTGGTCAATATCGAACAGGACAAACAAAAATTGATTACTGAGGAGATAATGAATGGCGGGCTTACTGTTCATAATTTACGGGAAATAAGACGCAAGATAAAGAATGGCGCAAGGATTGAGCATATTTTTGGTTTTGATGGGATGTTGAACGATGACACTATTGAACAGGAAACAAGATATGGTATTAGTACTAGCTACGGTTCCAAATGTGAGGAAATCAAACTTTTGAGGAGGGTGTTGCTGGTCCTCAGAATATCTCTTGCGAGGCTTGATGTGATAATAGAAGATGCTAACGGCAAGTTAAGTTCTGAAGAAAGGACTGAAGTTGTGGGAGAGTTAATGCAGTTTAGGCTAAAGATTCACTACATGATTGATGATGACCTGAAAAAGATAGCTGTCCTAAAGAAGGCGCAAGCTTAGGCAGACAACAAGAACTATGAAGATTTAATTTCTTGAGATATATAGTCAAATACTTGTGCCAGGTCAGGCAGCAGGGTATCTTTCTTCATTCCAATTATTATGGTGTCCTCGGCCAGGTTAAGGAGCATGGCCTTAGAAGCATTAAGATCTAGAACCATGAGCCGGATATTTTCAAAAGTTAACATACTGGTAGCCAATGTAATCTTGCGCAGGTGCTCTGAAAGCTCTTCATTTGAAAGAATATTCTCCATTTGCCTATTGGTATGGTAAATCTCAATTATTTCACTGATAACATTTGCTATAGCAAGATACTGAACTTTGTCGTTTAGAAATAAAGTTTTTGAAAGAGTCGCATACCTTTTCTTCATCTTCTGATTTTGCATTCTACATCGATGCTTTGGAAGCATAATATTTAGGGCTTTACTCTTTGGGAAAGGTGGATTTCTATTTCAGCATTCCATCTCCTATATTACTTCCTTAAAGGAAGGGAACCCCTAGCAGTCCAATCTTGACAGAACTCGTAAAAGTCTTCTATGGAATAATTTGTCGCCTGAATAAACCGAGGTGCCTTCACTACCGTGATATCAAATGCTGTATATTTATCAATAATATCTCCAAAGACTGTTCTATACATATCACTCTCTTGGTTTGCTACCTTTGTATTTGGAAATATCTTGATGTTTATCCAGTCGTATTCTCCCCTTGTTCTACCAGCAAAGGCAGCAAATGGTGCATTCTGTAGGTAACTTGTAAACATGGTTACCCGTTCATTAAAGATCGGGGAGGTCTTGAACGATATTAAAATCATCCTAATGACAAAACCTTCAAAGTTGTTTAACTTGGTTTTCAGCGTGTAACCAGCTATTCTACCTTCTTTTTCAAGCTTGTTAATACGTTCCAGAATCGCGCGCGGTGTTCTATCGATACCATGTGATTTGAGCCTCTTATGGATCTCTTGTGAAGACATCCTGGCATTTTCAATCAGACATGATAGAATGATTTGGTTTATTTCCTCGGTGTTATCCGCAGGCATTAGAATCCCATTGAATTTACATCAGTTTTATGCTTATAAAGTTGATTTCTTTTATGCGTGAGTATAGTTTCTTGGGCTCTATTAACTTAAGGCAAGATGTATAGCTAGAGGTACGTCCTAGTGTTACATCGTTGTTTGTTGGTCGCGGAACATGCTATAACATACCCAG
>CAYWRR010000065.1:0-9687 GCA_964460425.1 uncultured Nitrososphaera sp. | reverse complement strand
AGGATAGATTGTTCAGTTATTGGATGCAGAAAAAGTGTATATGGTTTACTGAGTAAATCTTGTGTTTTTATAGTCAGCCTGTCTGTCTATGCAATTGGTTTGCCATCGCCCGTTCTATCAGGTCAACGATGATTGATTGCATCTACATAAGTGCCGCTGCGATCGTTTATCTTGACTTGCCAGCCGCATCAGAGTTCGCAATATCGCAACTATACATGAGTTTACTATTTGACAACAGATTTGAAAGTGATGATTTCTATATCCTTATAATTGTGTTTGTCGATCCACTTCTGTGCTTTCATTGTCTAAAGCAAATAAGAGAATTTGTTTGATAACAATAGCGATCGTTATTACATCTTTATTATTTTTGCCATTAAATGAACACCACTATACTTCAATATTATTCCCTTTCTCTGCAGAACCGGTATTTGCTCAATTATCTGAAGAAGCAAATATCACTATAAACAATGAAACTAATACTACAACAACGGCGGAGCAGGCTCCAGGTTTTAAGGATTCTGATGGAATCACAATTGATAATGATCTTCAAGATAATATCATTGTGGCAACGGGCAGTTCATTAGATTTTGCAGAGGAGTTCATTGATTATGGAGAAGAACAGGTATCCTCCATACCTTCTTCCTCCTCCTCTGCCACCTCGATCACAGATTTTGATTTATTTCTGGATAGTTTTGCTAACAGCATATTTAATGGAACCTCTACTTTTGGTGGGGTAGGGACAAGTATAGTAAACGGTATAGAAGTTAGTGGTATTAGTCTAGATAAAAGTCAAAATCGATTATCTGTAATACTTGGCAATACTGCAATACAAGTTCAAACCTACAATAATATTATTACAGGAGGAGATACAGAAACAACAACTAGTACACCACAGGCCATTGCAGATTCTAATTCAGTCTCCATAATCGCCATAATAATTACGATAAACATGGCAGATATACTTTCGCTTGCAGCTGCTTCTTCTTCAAATGATAACATCTCGGATAGTGCGATAGAAGATACTAGCGAAAATCAAAATGAGGCCTTCTTCTCCTCCTCAAATGGTTTTAACCCATTTTCGCTGTTGAGCGGTTTGCAGATTGGAAGTAGTATCTTAAGCGATGTTGATTGGTCAGAACCTCAAATGGTGACAATGGATTTAGTTAGCAGTACTGTTGGTACAAATCAAGAAGAGCAGCTTAATTCAGGCTACGTACCAATGGCAGATTTAGTACTCGTTTCAGTTATTCCTTATACTGGCCTGGCCAATAATAGTACTAGTACTGTGAGTAGCACTACTAGATGAAAGTAACAAGGTTGGTGTGTAAGCTGGCTTGCTTGAAAAGCATCATATCACTTCCACTAGTATATAGCAACATCCTGCCATTAAGATTCTCATGCAAGCATTTTTTATTATCTATTATGCTTGCGATGGTTCGGCATAATAGAAAATATATCATTAGCTATTGCGGTAAATTCCTTCTAGTTATTCTGCAGTAATATGTTTTCTTACACCAAGATCGCTAATTGACAAAACGCACCGTCCGGTGGGGGATGTGTCTACGTGGTTTGCAAACTAGTAAAAGTAATGTATAACTCTTATATCTTGAGTGTTATTCTCTCTCTTCAAGAGCCATTATGTCTTCAAGACGACAGAATAGCAATGATGGTCCTAGTACTAGGATTTTAAAAGTTGCTGAAGCAAACTCTCGTGATGTTGGAAGAAGAGTTGGACGAGTTGACCCAAAGGTAGCCAGTGAGATGGTCCTATCTACAGGCGATGCAATTGAAATTTCAGCTGGCAAAAATAAAAAGACTACCATCCTCCATTGGCCTGCTTATCAAGAGGATTACGGAAGAGGGCTGATTCGCATTGATGGATATACAAGAAATAAACTTGAAGTTGGCATCAATGATACCGTCGATGTTAGAAAGGTAGAAACAAAAGACGCCCAACAAATTACGCTTGCACCAACCGAGCCCTTGCGTATACTGGGTGCTGAAGAATACCTTGCTAGCTTTTTAGGTGGCCAACTTGTTACAAAAGGTGATGTAGTTCCTCTCAATGTCATGGGACAGCGAATTGACCTTGTTGTGATATCCACTGCACCTGGCGGACCTGTTATTATCTCTCAAAATACCGAGGTAATTGTCTCAGAAGAGACTGCAGAAGCTGTTGCCGCAGCTAGGGAAGGTGAGATCCCATCAATCACATACGAAGACATTGGAGGGCTGAGAGATGAAGTGACCAAGGTAAGGGAAATGATAGAACTACCACTACGGCATCCCGAGCTTTTTAGAAGGCTCGGAGTTGAAGCACCAAAGGGTGTTATTCTTCATGGGCCACCAGGTACTGGCAAGACTTTGCTTGCTAAGGCAGTGGCTAATGAAACCAATGCCAACTTTTACAACATCGGAGGTCCTGAAATTATGAGCAAATTCTATGGAGAAAGTGAAGAGAGACTGAGAAATGTATTTCAAGAAGCACAAAAGAATGCGCCGTCAATCATATTCATAGATGAGCTTGACTCTATAGCTCCAAAGAGGGAAGAGGTCAGTGGCGAGGTAGAAAGAAGAATAGTTGCTCAGCTGCTATCTCTAATGGATGGGCTGAAGGCAAGAGGCAAAGTTGTAGTTATTGGTGCCACAAACAGAATAAGTGCAATAGATCCGGCGCTTAGGCGTCCCGGCAGGTTTGACAGAGAAATTGAGATAGGTGTTCCAGATAGAGATGGAAGGCTCGATATACTTCAGATACATACAAGAGGAATGCCTCTTGAAAAAGATGTCAACCTAGAAAGACTAGCGGATATCACTCATGGGTTTGTGGGAGCAGATCTTCAGGCGCTAGCAAAAGAGGCTGCAATAAGAGCATTAAGACGCATTTTGCCTGAAATAGATCTATCTGCAGAGAGCGTTCCTGCGCATATACTTAACAAGATAATTGTCAAAATGCAAGACTTTATCGATGTAGTTAATGAGATGGAACCCTCTGCGATGAGAGAAGTATTTGTCGAAGTTCCAGACGTCAAATGGGAAGACATTGGGGGTCTCGAGACAATAAAACAAGAGTTGAGAGAAGCAGTAGAATGGCCGCTAAAATACCAAGGAATGTTTGCATATGCCGATGCAACTCCTCCAAAAGGTATCCTTCTCTATGGGCCACCAGGTACCGGAAAAACGTTAATGGCAAAAGCAACCGCAAATGAAAGTGAAGCCAACTTTATTAGCATAAAGGGCCCTGAACTGTTGTCAAAATGGGTCGGCGAATCAGAGAAAGGTGTTAGAGAGATATTTAGAAAGGCAAGGCAGGCAGCACCATGCATCATATTCTTTGACGAAATAGATGCTATTGCACCTGCAAGAGGAGGGGACTTCGGCACCTCTCATGTTACGGAACGGGTAATCAGTCAGATGCTAACGGAGCTTGATGGTCTTGAGGTGCTGACAAATGTGGTAGTGATTGCTGCAACAAACAGACCCGATATTATAGACCCAGCAATGCTGCGACCTGGCAGATTTGACAGACTTTTGTATATCCCACCACCAGACTATGAATCAAGGAAGCAGATTATCCACATTCATACAAAGAAAAAGCCGCTAGGTGACGACACTAACATTGACACCCTTGCAACTAAGATGGACGGTTATACCGGCGCTGACATCGCAGCTGTAGCATCAGCAGCAGTGATGCTGGCCCTACGAGAGCACATATCAAAATATGGAAAACCACAAGAAGCCGAGAACCATGCCAAGGAACTCAAGATACACATGCGACATTTTGAAGAGGCAATGAAAAAGATTAGACCATTGTCAACTCAGGAATTGGATATGTACAAGATGATATCAGAGAGATTTGAAAGACCTTCTACTTCTCCCTCTACTGGTCCGACCAAATCTCCAAGTGCTATAACATAATAATAATAATAATAGTTATAGT
The DNA here is from genome assembly GCA_964460425.1 of uncultured Nitrososphaera sp. Classification (GTDB taxonomy): domain Archaea; phylum Thermoproteota; class Nitrososphaeria; order Nitrososphaerales; family Nitrososphaeraceae; genus Nitrososphaera. The sequence continues at coordinate 5,747 of CAYWRR010000065.1, read as the reverse complement.
AAACGGCAAGAAAGAGCCGACATATGGCACAGGGACTGAAGAATTGCTGGATGCAAGAGTAAGCAGAGAGATATCTGTATCATGATGACTGGTCAAATACCTAAGAGAGCAGTGAGGAGATTCCCATAACACAATCATTCATCGTATTTACACAATTTCATCAGCCGATTCTGCTAGTACATGACATCATGACAAGCATTTAGTTTTACACGAGCTACCAAGTTTCTTTCCTTTAATTCTTTTGACAGTTGAGCACTAACACAGGGTCGGCAAGTAACCAATCTCTATTTTCTTGTATTACCTCTTCTCTCGATCCATCCTTGCCAATCTTGAAGGGGCTACCCCACTTTGACGACCTGCAGACATAAACATCAAAAGGTTCCTTTTTGCAACGGACTACTTGTGTCTTACTAACAACCATGATCACGATAATATATATATATAAAATCAGCTGACTGCCTTTTGAGCCCTTGGCTGCTTTCTCTAAAAAGACTCATGTGTGTATATATACTTCTCATCTAAACGAAAGTATGTGAGACTTCTTTCAAGGAGGGTAGTATTTCGTCCTCCTCTCTCGAATCGAATATTATTGATATATCGTCCATTGTAACAGATCGATTTAGTCCTATCTTAGACTTCTGTGGTCAATGTTTCCAATTAATGGGAGCGTACTGTATATACCGCGTTAATTTAGCTAATTATTATTATTATTATAACAAGTATAACTCATTTATGATGATCTAGGCGGGGCATGTAAGGGTCTGTTACTAGGCTCACTTCTTTCTTAAACCTACAATGACACCAAAAGTCCCCGATCATTCCAAGCACGATGCTTCAGGAAACGCGAGCTGAAAAAATATAGATTAGGAGGGGATAACAACAAAAGAAGCATTATGTTCCAATCAGGAACTAATGCATGGGGTACTGGCAGCTGGCATGGAAATGCGGGCCGGGCTAGGGATCTCCAGATGGATGGCCGTAGGGCATAAAGCCATGTCCGATTTGCTATGCCAGATTCTAGGATACGGCAAGACTATCAACAACAAACTTCCGGAACCAACATCCTGGGACAACAGATGCTGTTGTCGCATATGCAAGGACTTCTGGTACAGGCTTGAAAGCACAAGGGGAGTAAATTCGAAAATGGCTCCGGGTTATCTTCCCTTGATATGATTCATAGCAAGTTAATTTACTTTTTATTCTTGCATTTGAAAACTAGTGTATAAGGTCTTATTAGGAACCTGATCCTCCTCATAAGGTTCCATAAAAAGAACTACTCATACATTAGAGAATGCTATCACTGGATGGTATGATACAAGCATCATAGTACCATTGATTAATTCTGTTGTAGAACCTGACTTTCCATTTATGGCATTTTTGAAAGCTTGTAGATCAGCAAATGATTCATTGAGAGCAGTATTTGGTTTTAATAATAGCGAACTATCTGAATCAGCAATTTTTATCCCTGCCCGTCTAGATATACAACACGTTCTACATCTTCCTTACCTGTAAAATTAAGTAATTGTAATGATTTACTCGAACTTGTTAAATTCAATCCACCCGTCCATAATCCTACCATGTGAGTTCCATCAATATTATTTTCTGAATAGATTGGAACTGCTATATAGGCCTGGGGGATGCCTGAAGCAGCAGAAATAACAATATTGCCCAAAAAGGTATTGCTAGTTTCAACAGCTCCTTTATAGTAATCTCTAAAAGTAAAGTTGTTGGTTGTTAGGTTCTCTTGTCTAGAATACGGTTCTTCAAGATACATGTCACCATTTGGCATTAAGAAAAATAATACTTCAAGATCCTCGTCTGTATCCAAAATATCTTGTGCAACTTTTCTTTTTGCAACATCGTCATCTCTGGGTATGCCACGAAATTCAGGACTAATTGAACTAGCAAAAGGAGCAGAATTTACCTCTAGTAACCTACTTGTAACTTCTAAAATTGCACCTGATTTGTTAATCCTGGTATCCATATCATTAGCTAAAATATTTGCAATTGGATTTTTGTATGCTATTATTTCTGCTTCTGTCTGATTCAAATCCGCCATAGGAGCAGTAGAAGAAGATCTATTTGCTATCGTTATGTGATAAGTAACCGGATTATCCCATCCATATGGTCCTGCAAAAGATTCGGTACTATTATTATTGTTATTATTTGCAGTAAAATTATTACTGGCCTCTAATCCTCCCTTAAAGTATATTACATGTTTACCAATTGGAGGAGGCTTCAAAAAAAGCCAGTTGCCGTCAGACACTGCTTCAGTAGTAGTATTGACCGGCAAGCCTAGAATATTATTTTCACTCAGTGTAAAATTAAATAGTAGAGATTGAAGACGATATTGTCCTAAACCTGAAATAGATACTCCATCAATACTTGCTTCTAAATGTACTACTGAATCCTGCATTTGTTTAGCGCACTGGCGTAGCTCTCCTTCGCTATCAAGACTTGGAAATTCAGCATAGGAGCACTCAGAATTCAAAATCGGAAGTAGAATAGCCTTACCAGCTGGTATAGTACAATATCTCTCTGCTGGGTGTTCATAAGTACCGGCGAGGAACCAGACAGGTCCACCTTGGCCTTCAGCACAATATTTGCCACTATCATCATACGCAGGGTGAACCTGTCTTGGAATTGAATAAGCCCATTGCCACCACCTGGCAGTCCATTCACCATATGTTAGGCCGTAGGGGCTGGATACTGTCCCAAATAGCTCAATTTCATTGCTATCTGTACTATTTGTGGAAGATGAAGGAGAAGAATAACTGATATCAGGATACAACATTAGTCCCATTAGAACTGGTATTGCTAATGTACTCAGCATAATTGCGGAATGCACGTTGTGTCTCTCTCTTTATTGGATATTATTATTATTTTCCTCTTTATTTTTAACTAGCAAATAATTATCGTCTAAGATGCGTATAGCCTCTGCCGTACCTACAAGAGGAGGAGCAGCCATACCTCAAAGGCTTTGGTCTCGATCCATAGATACCGCCAAGATATGCTGTCAGAAATTATCATATTGATAAGCCAATTTTCGATGCAGTTCATTTATTTACACATTATAGCTTCTTAATGAATGAGAGACTAGTGACTTGCTTTTTTCCGGAACAGCATTCAAGTTATTCTCGAAAAATTTTCTACAAGATACAGGCTAAGCCAAATCCTGCAGTGTATGTAATAAATGAAAGGAGACATCTGAGTCTCATCTACACTATGTAGCACACTATAATGAAAGGTCTGCCAATATGAGTGCAGTCTAGGCCACTTTCAAAACCAATATAGTTAGCTGCGAAGCCCAAGTCAAGTAAACCTTAACTAAATTGCGTAGCTTATTATGAATGAATAATGAATAAGGCTCTTGTAGTTGGTGGAATTGTAGCAGTAGTGATATCAAAAGTTATTGTTCTAAAGTCGATACTAGTCGACTTGTCAGCATATCAAAGATGCCTGTATGATGGGCCTGTAAGCTTGGCTCACTCATGTGGGACTGACCCGTTTGTATTTTTTATTCTTGGCTGGTTCGTTACAGTGGGTGGCTTTATATTGTTGATATTTGGACTCAAAATTACGACTACAAGGAGAAGCATTTTGAGATGATTTTCTATATTGTTACTTGAGTAGAGGTCGGCTCAAAAATATCATTTAGAAAAATCAGATAGAAAAGCAAAGATTAGCACAACGCGAATATTATTTTATGTACTTCTTCTAGAAGGTATGCGTGCCAACATCATAATAGCTCAAGCTCTTTCTTGAATTGATTATCAGGTTTCCAACCAGTGTGTCTTTGATTGCACTATCCAAGACATAGGGGAAAAGTACTTGCAGCAAAGTATTTAGTAATTGAGAAGATATCTGAAAGTCGAATTAAAGGGCAGCTAGAGCATGACAGGCTCTTCCTATGATGATAATGATGATGAGGACCATAGTTTTGAGACAATCCTTGATGGTACCAACCTCCATGGTTGGAAAATGTGCGGACCGGGCATGTTTGTACTTGGACATGACATGATAATATCTAAGGGAGGGATGGGGCTATTATGGTATACAAAGAAGAAGTTTCGTAATTTTATCCTGAAAGTAGATTGGAAAACAAGCGCAAGGGAAGACAATTCAGGTATCTTTGTTCGCTTTGCTGACCCAGACGATGACCCGTGGATTGCGGTCAATACCGGTTATGAGATCCAGATCTACGACTCAGAGCCTCCAGACATAAATGCCACGCACAGAACAGGAGCTATTTACAATTTTGCTCCACCTTCAATATTTGCATCAAAAGAACCTGGTCAGTGGAATACCTTTCAAATTTATGCAATGGGCCAAAACTATACTATCATTCTCAATAACAAAGAAGTGACATACTATACAGGCAACCGTCAGTTGGAGGGATATATCGGCTTACAAAATCATGATGACAAATCTAGAGTATGCTTTGGAAAAATTGCAGTCAAAGAGTTGTAACAAGAAGAAGCGGTGTAAATGCATATTATCAAACAATCATGCCAGGCCAAATTTGCCGTGAGCGGCGCTATCTATAATATTTATCACCACATCTTCTTCAAGAGGAAGAGGAGGAAGTTCTATCTCTTGTCATGGCGGCAGGTCATGCTCTGAATTATTCTAGTTCTACGAGAAATTCGTTATATCATCCCTCTAAGAAATAACCTCAGCAATGCCTGAAGAAGTTAGCAGAACCTTTCATAAAGATATTCATTTTGATATTTCTGAAATAAATGCGGGATATTCAGAATATCTGGCCTATTTCCAGGTTATCAAATTACCTGTAACCAGTTTTTGGTTGATGATGAGAATCCTACGCTGATTCATACAGGCCCCATTGGTAAGTGTGAAAAGATTGCTGAGAAAGTGAAGGAAGTAGTCCCGTTGAAAAAGCTCAAGCATGTTGCATTTCTACATTTTGAGAGTGACGAGTGGGTAGGAATGGATTTTCTCAAAGCACCCAAAACAAGACTATTATGTAGCGATTTGAGTTCGAAGTTGAATCTTACAGGTTGGAATAATGTGCCGGTTGACCATATTTCTTTTTGGGAAAATGAAAGATTGAAAACAGGCAAGAAGACTTTTAGATTTGTAATGACTCCACATGTACATCATTGAGATAGCATGATGATGTTTGATGAGAACACCAAGTCTCTGTTCTCTTCTGACTTGTTCATTCAACCGGGACAACATAACCCTGTAACTTCTGACGATTTATCAAAAGATATGATTCAACTGTACAATATCATTGGAATATTTGCTAGGGAAGAACCTGTTAAAAGAATAGTGCAGAAACTCATAAAACTCAGTCCCAAATTGATCTGCCCAATGCATGGTTCTGCTTTTGATAGCTCGGTATTTCCAAAATGTGTGGATGCACTTATGAACGAAAGGTATGCTTATTCAAACAAACTGCTTGGCAAAGAACTTGAAGAGGAACGAATTGCGACTGGGCTATAATGCATTTGGTACATCGAGATACTTTTAGCGTCAGTGTGACCATAAAAATCACTACTTTTGTATTACTCCTTTGACATCAATGACAACTACAGGAATATCAGCAGACATAATGGAGTGCGATTCATTTAGAAGAATAAAGGTCTCGGAGCGATTTATGAAACAATATTTCATCTGTTGGACTCATATGTCGTAGTGCTTCATAATATATCGAAACTTTGAAACAGTTAAGGGCAATGATGGCAAAAATTTGTGAAGATACTAAGCTTATCAACAGTCAT
>CAYWRR010000064.1:0-9848 GCA_964460425.1 uncultured Nitrososphaera sp. | reverse complement strand
CTGTCCCTTTCTTTTTTGCCGGAGCAGGAATGGCATTAATATTTTTGGCAATGTCTGAAAAAATAAGTAAATTATATTTTGCTGATTTGATTGGAGCTGCGTTAGCAACAATTGTTTTGGATCCAATAATGCAATCAATTGGTGCTGGATCTGTTCTTGTACTAACATCCGTTTTAGTTGTTGGAGTTTCTGCTTGTAGTTATTTTCTTGTATTGAGAAGGACTACAAAGGATCTGAGAAGAGAAGAAGAAACTTCATACTATCATGCTCAGCCAAGCGCAGAAATAGATAGAAAAGAAGTCATGGTGAAGCCACAAAATAGAGTGAATGTGCTTGCTGCTATTACCTTTTCAGGCCTAATGATATTGTTAATCGTCAATATTGCATCTAGCAAAAATTTTTTCGAGATAAAACCTGGTATGAATAAGGGGTTATACTACCAGCTAAATCACCCCTCAGAATTTCAGCATTTATCGGAAGAGTGGAACTCATTTTCTAGAGTTGACCTTACTCATAAAATAGGGAAACAAGAAGAAGACAAGAATACTATCAGCAGCGCCTCTCCAGCTGCTGACAATAAACAGAATTATAATAGTAGTCGTAGTAGCGATGGAAGTAGTAGCAACAGCGGCGGTACTGCTGCCGACACGCATAATGCCATGTACCATGAACTGGCTTCCATAATTATTGATGCTGATGCTGCCACACCAATATATCGGTGGGATGGCTCTCAAAGTGATGTCGCTTGGATACAGAAATACATGGACTATTTGCCTTATGAATTAGTAAATGCAAGTAATACCCTTGTTATAGGTAGTGGAGGCGGGGAGGACATACTAGTGGCGCTCTCCGGTGGTGTACACAATGTCACTGCAGTAGAATTGAACCCACTTGTAGTATCAGCGGTAAAACATTTTGATAGCCAATCTGGAAACATCTATAACAACAATAATGTTGAGTTGATTATTGACGATGGAAGGCGGTTTATCAGCTCTTCCACTGAAAAATATGATGTCATAGTACTGAAACTTGTTGATTCTTGGGCTGCACAACTTGCTGGCGGATATGCTCTGTCAGAGAATTATCTCTATACTGTCGAAGCATTTCAACAATACTTTGGTCATTTGGATAAAGATAACGGAGGAGGTATGCTTGTAATGACTCGCTGGAATTTTGAGCTTCCAAGGCTTATGCCTTTGATCGTTGATTCTCTTGTAAAAGAAACAGGAAAGAGCCGAGAATCAGTTGCAAAACACGTAATGGTGATTGAAGATCGACCAGGTCTCTATTTTGGACGCTCTGATGATAATCAAAAGTATTATCCTATTTTGGTGATGATAAAATCAACTCCATTTCTCGACGTAGAGGTCACCAAGGTAAAAGAAGAGGCAGAAGGAAACAAGGCAGAAATAATCATGCTGGCTGACAACTATGTAACAGAGCCATTTAACAAACTATTCAATAATGATAGTACCATCTACAGTGAATACTTCTCTACAACCGTAGCATCTAATCCAACAATCCCAACCGATGATTCGCCATTTTACTTTGCAAGGGAACAGATTCCAAAACAAATGATAATCTTGCTTGTAACCGTTGTAGCTATTTCCGGACTGCTGTCTGCATTGCTAATCTATCATGCTAGAAAAACAAGAGTAAAGTTCAATTCTAGATCTTCATTTCATGTACTATTTGCAATCTTTATCGGTGTCGGTTTTATGATCTTGGAGGTAACCTTTATTCAAAAGTTTTTGTTGTTGCTTGGAACCCCAATCATGGCTCTAACTGTAATACTGTTTACTATTCTTTTATCCAGCGGAATAGGCTCATATATTTCTGGCAAAATTTTTAGCACAAAACCGCATAGGGCCGTACTGACTTCAATCCCAATTCTTGCAGGTATTATTATTATTTATTTTCTTTATTTACAGGAGGTAATAGAGTCTACCATCAGCATAGAATTGCAGTTCAGGATTGCACTAACATTTGGGCTATTATTTCCTGCAGGATTTTTGATGGGATTCCAATTTCCTTCTCTTATTAGAATGGCATCATTAATTGCACTCCAAAATAAGAATAAGGTGGTGTTTCAGTATGATAATTACCTCAATAGCAAGGACAATAATACGACTCTGCTATGGGGTATCAATATTGTTGCATCAGTTATTGGTACAGTTCTAGCAGCCATATCGGCTATGATAATTGGCTTCGATGGAAATTTGCTGATTGGCCTTTGTATGTACTTTGGAGCAGGCACATGCGCACTATTTTCAATTTACCATATGATGAATAATAGAACAACAGTATCAATTGGTGGAAACTTGTAGAAGCTAACTAAATGAGAGAGGGAGTGAGCAACACATAATGGATTCATTTAGCTTAACCAATAGCAATTGCTTAAAGAAAATTTAATTTACCATGTTTGTAAGGTATCAAGTGGCAGGTAGAGCAGGCGGATTTGATAATCTGAAAATGATTCTGCAGCAGGAAATACTAAACCTTCAGTCTAATTTACAAGAGAAGAAATACAAAAGTGTCGGCGACCCAACAGATCGCCTTATATCAAGAATAGCAGATAGAAATGACATTATAAGGATCAATACCCTGCGATGGGTATTAGAAGTAATTGAAAAGCTGGAGCATGAACGCTAATCCGATCGATCATAAGCAGACATATATGGTTCCGTCCTGCTCCATTATTGGGTAGAGGATCAGGTCACCAGATCTGCGCCACTCCGAGCTCTGCTCCATCCATGTATTTTCCTTCTTCCATGACTTTATATTTTCCAGCTTGCCGGTAAAAACATTATACTCATATCCGTGCATCCAGCATACTATATTATCACCTTTCAATTCTCCTTTTACAAGTGATGCCCCTCTATGTGGACACGAATTGTTACATGCAAAGAGTCTGCCGTATAGTCTTCCGACAAGAACCTCTGTATGATCTACTCTGAACATTTTCATTGATTTTTCTAGTATCTCGTCACTCTTACATACCAGTCTATAGGACACTAAAGAAAAAGAAATAAAAAAGATAATAAAAAGTTAATAATAAAAACTGGTTGTCAGAGATGAATGAGGCTGCCCTGATCCCCTGTGTGCGGCGACTGGCCAGCAAATTTTCTCCTAAAATGTCCTGATGGCCTCTTAGATAGAAGCTCGATGAACCAAGCCTCATGCTCGACTTCTTCTTGCATTATCCTCTGCGCAATATCGTAAGTCCTTGGATCTTTTCCAGCTGTCATGTCACACACTTCGCCCCAAGACCTAATTGCACACTGCTCTGCTTCGAGAAGCACTTTCAGTATCGAATTTATGTCTTCCCAGTTGTCAGGCAGATATGCATCTGGACATCCTGCCTGATCTGCGAATTTCCTGATATCCCTTGGAAGGGCGCCTCCCAGCTCATAAAGGCGTGGAACCATTGCCTCAAAATGGTTCCTGTCCTCTATTCTGGCATCCTCGACTATCTCCTTTATGCCTTCCCCTTCTAGACCTGTACAGTGCATTCTTAGAATCGTATAGTAATAGTATGTTGTGAATTCTGCGCCCACGCCTGCAGTGATCAATTTTATGAGCTTGTCGATATCGACACCATTTTTCCTCAAAACTTCCAATGCCACGACATTTGGTACAGCCCCTTTCGGACTTTGTGGATTTGACATATATGCGAGGGCATTATATCGCATAAAAGGATTAGCTTGCTTTGATGATGAGGTTTTTTCTGGATTCAGATTCTTATTGATGGCATATGGTGCTTGATATAACAAAATGCTATTAAATGATATCACATATTATGATTATAGTTTCTTGCAAGTAGTCATGTGCAATCTTTTAGTACGAGCCACTCTCATAGGGAGGAGGGAAAATAATACTACCTGGCAGCCGCGAATAATCATACACTTTGAAGAATAATATTGTATACATGTAGTGTAACGATGTGACAAAGCTGCTCTAGTCAAGCAAGATATATACTATTTTCTATCAGAGTATCCATGAGAAGACAACATATCTCTTATTGGGAAAGCACCTAATTTAGCCTGATGTTTGCTGCTAAATTTTATATGTTAATTAGCAGAAAGACATAAAGATATACAGTGCATTATGACGTAGTTGAATCTAGGTCACGTGAACACAATGTTGAAAAGAGCAGGATCATAGGCTTAGATTATATTACAATTTATTCTTGAAGTTTGACGGGTCTATGCTGACATATCTTGTAGCGCCGGAGGAGGAGGGATTAAAATGAAAAGCCGCAAGCCGGTACTTATCGTTGACAACTGCCCAGACTCCCTTAAGGCCATAAATCTTTTGAGGGAAAAGAATGTCGAATTTGTAGAATACAACATCAGAAACTTTGCAGGGAGCTGCTGCGGTGACTTGCCTACAACAAAGGCACCTTCTGTGTTTGCTCCTGAAGGCGTATTCAAAGGACTAAGTGGAGTTGAAGAGTATGTCACTTCAGTGGTAGTAGCAGCAGCGACCAAAAACGCAATTCAAAGCAAGTCTGAGAGCGCATATTGGTAGCTATAGAAAGTACATGAATGGAGAATATAGCATTAGACTAGGAGGCTAAGCGTAGCCCTCAATCAACACCAACAGCATTTCCTTTCCCTTCGAGATGCAAGCAAAAACTCCATCAGTAGAATAATATAATACATGCCAGCGACAGAGTCTCATGCCCGCCAAGAAATGGCTTGAAGACCAAGTATCGCTAGATCCAATAAAGAACCAGACGATCGCAGTTATTGGTTATGGCATTCAGGGACGCGCTCAGGCGTCTAACATGGTAGATTCAGGACTCAGCGTAATAGTTGGCCTCAGGCAGGGAGGCAAAACATGGAAGCAAGCTGAGGCGGAATCTCACAAGGTTATGGAGGTTGCAGAAGCTGCCAAGTCAGCTGACATAATTCACATCCTAATCCCAGATATGGAACAGGCTGACACCTACACAAAAGAAATCGCCAAGTATGTTACAGAGGGCAAGGCGGTTAGCTTTTCTCACGGAGCAGCAATCCACTGGAAGTGGATAGTCCCGCCCAAAAACGTTGATGTGATAATGGTAGCTCCAAAGGGTCCGGGGCAGCGCGTTCGTGAGCTCTATCAGGAAGGATTTGGCACCCCCTCACTTGTTGCTGTTTACCAAGATCATACTGGCAAAGCATGGGATCGGGTCCTTGCTATGGCAAAGGCAATAGGTAGCACACGCCCAGGGGTTCTACAAACTACGTTCAAAGAAGAAGTAGAGACTGATTGGTTTGGCGAACAGGTTGACCTCTGCGGCGGAGCCCATACAATGATGATGAATGCCTTTGAGACGCTTGTTGAGGCTGGCTACCAGCCAGAAGTCGCATATTTTGAATGCCTTCATGAATTGAAGCTGATTGTTGACTTGGTGCAAAGGTATGGTATTGCAGGTATGTACAACCGAGTGAGTGAAACGGCAAGGTACGGCGGTCTTACTCGCGGGCCTTACGTCATGGATAACGAAGCCAAAAAGAAGATGAAAGAAGTGCTCAGGGAGATTCAGTCAGGTGACTTTGCTGAGGAATGGGTAAGCAAGTACAAGAAAGATGGTAAGGACTCATTTTCGCGCTATATGAAAGAAATAGAGAATCACCAAATAGAAAAGGTGGGCAGAGAAATGCGAAGAATGATGTGGCCGGATGCGTCTGAGGTTTAGTCCAAATCCCGTCACTTTTTCTATATATTATAGAGTCTAAACTACCAGAAGAAGAGAGAAGAGAGAAGAAAGATGGAAAAAAAGAGAGAGATATGTATTTAGAGACCTATTTCCTAGACTTCTTTAATCTTTTCCCTGATGTGGTTAATAATAACTGGCAGCGGGGTGCCTGGCCCAAAATTGCCAGTCACGCCCTGGTTTTCCAGCTCTTTTTTATCGGTTTCTGGTATTATGCCGCCTCCGACGACTAGGATGTCTCCTGCACCCTTCCCCTTAAGAAGTCTTGCCACCTTTGGAAACAAGGTCAAGTGAGCACCGTTTAATAGGCTCATTGCCACCACGTCTACATCTTCATCGATAGCCATGTTAGCAATCTGTTCTGGTGTACAAAACAAACCAGAATAAATGACCTCCATGCCGGCGTCACGAAAAGCTCTGCATATTACTAGGGCTCCTCGGTCGTGTCCATCTAGTCCAAGCTTGCATACAAGAACTCGTATTGGCCTCTTTTGCTGTTGCTGAGCCGACATTATTATCATGAAATTGGCCTTTCTGCTTAAAATATTTTTTTCAATTTCAGCACAAATTGTAATACAAGGATGATGATGATGGTTTTCAACACCTAAACAGGCGATGAAAGCTTTACCTTTTCATGCTCTTGCCCATGTACCTCTCCTCCCCCTTCCATACTATGTCTACACTGCATCTATCCTAAGCCCCTGAAAATGGAGCGATATTGCCAACCTAGTACTTATCATGGCATGTCACTTTCAATCGATTGCTCCGTTGAATAAGGATCCCAACAGAAATGGCAGGTTACTAGCTATGTCTCTTGTCTCATATTCTGCCAGCAGTACCAAGTAGACTGTCACAGTCATCATCTTTATATTCTACGGTACTACTGTAGTGGTTCTTATCATGTAAAAATGAGTAAATTCATAAATACAAGAAATCAAACATGGTATATCCTGCATGTACTCATCACAGTCTTCATCACTAATATCATCAGAAGTAGAGGAGCATAGAACAAGGGCTGTTAGAGAGCAGGTCTACCTTTACAGGCAGCTTAGGGAACAGCTGATTAATGAAGTCGAGAGGTACCAAAAAAGAAGGTAATCGCAAGCTTGCCAGCATTATCTATGAATCGCTTAGAGAATAATAAAAATTCGCGTATTTAGCAGTCTACAGACAGTCTTTCCTTCCTATGAAGGGAACGTATTAGGGCTGGATATATCGAATATATTCATTATTGTCTATCCTGCTAATGGTTGTAGTAGAATATTACCTCCTTACATATGTCGTCGGAGACCCATCTCCAAACATGATTCTGGAGGCCAGCCAACATCATATTGAAACATGAGAAATATATATCGTAGTCTAGTCAGCTCTTCTCAAGAACCTGCATTTGTATAGTTGAGAAGAAGAATTAAGTTCCAACATAATTCGATCCTAAAGAACTAATATTATATATACCGGCTATAACATGCTGGTGTGCTTCCTATAGTAAAGGGTTTGCTTGCAGGCGAGCGACGTGCCCTTGCAAGGGCAATATCATTTGTCGACAACGATGAACCCGAGTCTCGAGAAATCATAAAGCAGATTTTCAGCAAGACAGGCAATATAAGGACAGTAGGTTTTACAGGTCCTGGAGGGGCCGGTAAAAGCTCTCTTGTTGGCAAGTTGATACCTGAATGCCAGGCGCTTGGATACAAGGTTGCGGTGCTTGCGGTCGATCCCACAAGCCCCATAACTGGTGGCGCTATATTGGGAGACAGAGTCAGAATGCAGGGTAACCTTGGCAATGAAAAAGTGTTCATGCGAAGTATGGCATCAAGAGGAGCTATGGGAGGTGTTTCCAAGTCGCTCAGAAATGCAATTAGAATCCTCGATGTCGCCGGCTACAATGTTGTACTTATTGAAAGCGTCGGTGCAGGCCAGCTTGAGGTTGAAATTTCTAAAGTCGCCGATCTTACAGTAGTTCTATTCACGCCGCACACGGGGGACAATGTGCAGGCTGTAAAAGCTGGCCTCACCGAAATAGGCGACATTTATGTTGTAAATAAGGCAGATCTAGAAGGTGCTACCAGCCTCTATCAAACGGTAGTTGACCTTATAGGAGACACTAGCAGAAAACCAGCTGTTCTTAAGACATCTGCCAAGTCGGGAATGGGTGTAGATGAACTAGCCAAGAATATTGATAAATTACTAAAAGAAAAAAGCATTAATTATAAAGAACGCAAGAGAAAGATGCTGGAGGATGAGTTAAAAGACATGATCCTAAATATCTTAGAGAAAAAGGTTTCCTCTATGCTTGCTCAGGAAAGGAAATATTCAGAGTTTATCGACAGATTGGCTAGAAAAGAGATCGACCCTTATATGGCTGCTGAAGAACTGGCCGGGAGTCTTATTAGGTGATAAGAAAGATGGCTAATGAGACTTTCAAGACTGATTCAAACATAGCAGTTAAGCGGGTTTTTACAAATAATGATTTGAAAAATTACGCTGGCCTTGTTGAAGAAGAGCCTGGCAGGTATCCATATACCCGGGGTCTGTATCCAGACATGTACCGCGAGCGACTCTGGACCATGCGTCAGTACAGCGGCTTTGGTAGTGCAGAAGAAACAAACAAGCGCTTCAAGTTCTTGCTAGACCATGGGCAGACAGGCCTTTCACTTGCATTTGACTTGCCTACTCAAACTGGCAGGGATTCAGATGACTCCCAGGCAGAGGGTGAGATTGGAAGGACAGGTGTGGCCATAAGCTCGATAAAAGACATGATGACTTGTTTTGACAGCATACCACTTGACAAGGTCAGCACTTCGATGACTATCAACTCAACTGCATCTACGCTTTTGTCACTTTACGTCACTGTTGCTGAGAAGCAGGGAGTGTCGCCTGATCAATTGCGTGGCACGACTCAGAATGATATTCTGAAGGAATACATAGCACGGAATACCTACATTTATCCACCCAAGCCATCGATGCGCCTAATAGGAGACATGATCGAATATTGCTCCAAAAAAGTTCCTCAATGGTACCCGATCAGCATTTCTGGATATCACATGAGAGAAGCTGGCTGTAACGCTGTGCAAGAGCTGGCCTTCACGTTTGCAAATGCAATTGAATACATCAATACTTGTACAAGCAGAGGATTGAATGTTGATGACTTTGCTCCACGACTTTCGTTCTTTTTCTGCTGCACTATGGAATTCTGTGAGGAAATTGCCAAGTTCAGAGCCGCTAGGCGGATCTACGCGAAAATAATGAAAGAGAAGTTTCATGCAACAAATCCTAAATCGCAGCACCTCCGCTTCCACGTTCAAACGTCTGGCGAATCACTGACTGCCCAGCAAGTTGACAATAACATTGTTAGGGTGGCGACGGAAGCACTTGCCGCAGTGCTTGGTGGATGCCAATCATTGCATACCAACTCACGTGATGAAGCGCTTGCACTTCCAACTGAAGAATCAGTCAAGATCGCACTCAGAACTCAGCAGATAATTGCTACTGAGACAGGTGTTAGCAAAACTGTGGATCCGATGGGTGGCTCATACTACATTGAATACCTTACAGCCAAGATAGAGGAAGAGGTTAACGAATATCTCAAAAAGATAGAAAGGATGGGAGGTGCCCTAGTCGCGGTAGAGAAGGGCTTCTTCCAAGAAGAGATTAGGAATAACGCATATCAATTGAAGAAAGAAATTGACGAAAACAAGCGCATTATCGTAGGAGTCAATAAGTATCAAGATGAGAGTGATCTCGAGCCAAAGATCAACAGGATAGATCCATTGCTGGAGCAAAAACAATTAGCAAGTGTCAAGGAATTTAAGAGCAATCGCGACAAGTCAAGGGTTGACCAAGCGCTATCACAACTGCATAAGGCAGCTGAAAATGATGACAATAACTTAATACCCCATATCATCAACGCAGTTAAGAGCTACACTACTCTTGGGGAAATTAGTAGCACTTTACGAACTGTGTTTGGAATATACGAACCCAAAATATCTTTCTAGGATGTAAGAAAAGCTGCAGAGTGCAAGAATCAAGCTGGTGATAGTAGTAGTGCCACAGCTAAGGATCTATCATATAAAGGAGCAGTTTAGGTTTTGCTTGTGTAATTGCCATTTGTTAGTATGCCAATCCCGTGACCTTATGTTTTCAA